>JAYWDF010000863.1:0-3329 GCA_043779985.1 Akkermansiaceae bacterium
ATGGGCGCTCATTACATTTCACCCAGAATGCGGGCGCGGATGAACGATCTCGGCATCCGCGAGGCCGACATTTCCGCCATCGCCGGAACCGGTGCCGGCGGCCGCGTCACGGTCGAGGACCTTGAGCGCTTCCTCGACTATCTGGCGACCTGGCCGAGCTCCCAAGCCTCGCCGATGCGTCTCGCCGTGGCCGATGCGATGCGCCGGAGCTGGACTCGCCCCCTCGCCACAGTCGGGCTGCCGATCATCCTGGACCGCACCCTGGACCATCGTCGTGCCCAGTCGCCCAAGCCGGGTTTAACGCTCTATTTGCTGCGCGCCTTCGCCCTGGCTCTCACCGAGAACCCGACCACCGCCGGCTACCTGATCGGCGACAAAGTCGTGCACCCGCGCTCGTTCGACATCGGCGTGGCGGTGCAGGTGGAGGACGGCGTGGTCGTGCCCGTTGTGCGAAAGGTCGACCAAAAATCACTGCGCGATCTCGTCGCAGAATATGATGACCTCGTGGACCGCGCCCGGCGCCGCCGCTTGACCGAACAGGACTGCAGCGGTGGAATTGCGACTGTGACGAACTTCGGCACCTTCGGGCTCACTACCGGCACCCCTATTCCATTACCTAACGAAACCCTCATTCTTGGCATCGGCGCCGGAGTGAAGAAGCCGGTCTGGAGCACGCAAGTCGAGGCGTTCCTACCGGCAACGGTGGCGGATCTGCTGCTCACCTTCGACCACCGCGTCGTCGACGGCGGTGGAGCCGGAGTCCTGCTCAACCGGGTCTCCGCGCTGCTCCAAAAGCCCGAGGACCTCTAATCCCTCCCCCCGTGGATCTTCCCGACAAATCCGACAAGATCGATATCCCCAAAAAGGCGATCTATCGACTTTCGATTTACTACCGTTGTCTTCAAAAGCTCAACGACAACGGGGTGGAAACCGTGAGCTCCACGACACTTGCCCGAGCGGCGGGGGTGAAGCCTGCGCAGCTCCGCAAGGACCTCGCCTACTTCGGCCAGTTCGGCACCCGGGGACTTGGTTACCCGGTGGAAATCCTTGCCTCGACCATTCGCGAGACACTCGGGCGCGAGCACCTGCAGCCAGTCATCCTGGTCGGCGCGGGGAATCTCGGCTCGGCCCTTCTCCGCTACCACGGCTTCGAGAAAGAAGGCTTCGAGGTCATTGCTGCGTTTGATGCAAATCCAGAAGCCACCCGGGCGCGCGGCGTGACGATCCCGGTTTTTCCGGATTCGGATCTGGAGACATTCATCGCGGCTCGTGGCGTCAAGCTGGCGATTCTTTGTGTGCCGGTTGAATTTGCCCAAGCCGTCGTCAACCGGCTCGTCGCCGCGGGCATTCAGGGAGTGCTGAATTTCTCCCCGATCATGCTTGAGGTCACCACGGAAGTCACCGTCAACAACGTCGATCTTGCCCTCGAACTGGAACACCTCAGCTACTTCATCCGCTGACATGACGGAGGCTTCGAAAAACTTTCCCAAGGTTCTCACTCCACCGTCGCTTGATGCCGGTGAATCCGCAGGCGCGGAGGAAGAAACCTTAAGTCCCCACGACCGGGAGAAGTTTATCGAGCAGGCGCTGGCCAACTACGAATCCGCGCTCATCGGCTATGCCACCACCATTCTCTACGACCTCGACCGCGCCCGCGACGTGGTGCAGGACACCTTCATCCGGCTCTGCGAGCAGGATCTGTCAAAACTACGCGGCGGGCTCAAACCTTGGCTCTACACCGTGTGCCGGAACCGCGCCCTGGATATCCACCGCAGGGACAAACGCAGCCAACCGCTCGATGACATGCAGTGGAAAAACGTCGCAGGACCGGATCTCCAACCGGACGAACAAGTCGACCAACACGAGCGCATGGCTGAACTCATGGGTTATCTCAACCGGCTCACCGCCAATCAACGCGAGGTGATCATCCTCAAATTCCAGCAAGGACTCAGCTATCAGGATATTCAAAAAGTCACGGACCTCAGCACCAGCAATATCGGGTTCCTCATTCACACCGGCCTCAAACGCCTGCGGGAATTCCTCCCCGATGATCTGCGCGCTTGAAGCAACCGCTCCCACCTCCAACCCGTTATGAAACTCCATCCTGAAGATCCCCGTATCACCGCCTACGTTCTTGGCGAACTTGGGCCGGACGATGCCGCCGCTGTCGAGCAGGCGGTCGCAGAAGACCCCGAGCTTCAGATCGAGTTGGGAAAAACGGTGGCCGCCCGACAATTCCTTACAAGCAAGCTGACCCTTCCCGGAGACACGCTGCTTCCCCGACAGCGCGAAAACATCCGCCGCCGCGCCCGCCACACCCGCGGTAAAACAAGATTCATTTCACTCGTCGGCACGGCGGAAGCCTTGAAGCCATGGCTCATTCCGGCCGCCGCAGCCGCGGTCCTCTCTGTGGCCACCTTCATCCTTACCCGCGTGCCGGAGAACAAGCCCGCGCCGATTGTCACGAACCCTCCGGCGGGGGTCACCGCCCCCGCCGCAGTCGCTCCGGCGCGTGTCACAAAGCCTAACCCGCCAGCCCCGACCCCGGATCTCCCGGTCTTGTCAGCGCACGGCTCGCTTGCCGCCGCAGAGTTCCCGACGTTGGATCTCCCGGTCTTCTTCGGGAAATCCAACCTCGCCTCGATTTCGAAATCCATCATCAACGAGCAACACCTGCCGGCCCAAAACACGGTCCGGCTTGAGGAAGTCCTCAATCAGTTCTCCCTGCGACTCAACGGAACGGCAGCCATCGCCCGCGGCGCGCCCGTCTGGCATCCGGACGACCGCGATGGCGAGGTCAGCCCCCCGGTCGCCACCCTAACCACGGAAATGATCGGCTGCCCGTGGAAACCATCTGCCACCCTGCTGCTCATCTCCATCCGCGGCAACGACTCCTCAGACAGCGATGTGAAAATCACCTTCCACGCGAACGTTCAAAACGTCGTGCGCTACCGGCTGCTCGGCTTCACGCCGGGTGAAGGGCGGATTCCCGGCATTTCACTCACCCACCTGCCCGCCAAGTCCATCACCACCCTCGCCCTGGAAATCGAGCCCTCCCAGCCCGGGAGCGAACTCGGCTCCCTCGAGTGGTCCACGGCTAACAAGGCAGCTCCGTCGATTTCCCTCGTCCACAAGAAAGACGCGGAACCATCCGATGACGCCCGCTTCGCAGCGCTCGTCTGCACCTTCGCCCAATGGCTCGCCGGAGAGCAGGCCGGGATCATCGATGCGGACATCGTCTCCGCCCTCGCGCGCGAAATCGCCTCCACCACCCTGCCTGCGGACAGGGCGGACTTCCTGAACTTGATCGACCGGTCATTGCACCTGTA
>JAYWDF010000864.1:0-3326 GCA_043779985.1 Akkermansiaceae bacterium
CAGCTTGGCTGGAGCGACGCCGACTACGGCCACATCGCGGCGGCGTTTTCCTTCGCCTACGCGTTCGGCTACCTCTTCGGCGGCCGTTTGATCGACCGCCTCGGGGTGAAACGCGGGCTGACACTGTTCGTTTTCCTGTGGAGTCTGGCGGCGATGGCGCACGGGCTTTGCGGCATGATCGGTGTCACCGAGCAGTTCCGGATGCAATACCCGTGGTTCTCATTTGCCGAGGGCGGAATCATCATCATGACCCTCGCGATGCCGATGACTGCGGCCGGGTTCATGGTCGCCCGCATCGCGCTGGGCCTCTCGGAAGGGGGCAATTTCCCCGGTGCCATCAAGGTCGTCGCCGAGTGGTTTCCAGTGAAGGAGCGGGCGCTTGCCACCGGCTTATTCAACGCCGGAACCAACGTCGGAGCCATCCTCTGCCCGATCGCCGTGCCGTGGATGTATTTGCACATCGGCTGGGAATCGACGTTTTACGTGACCGGCGGCACGGGCTTCGTGTGGCTGGTCGGCTGGTGGCTACTTTACGACGAGCCGGATCAGCATCGCCGGCTTTCCGCGTCAGAACTGGCTTACATCAGGAACGGGCAACCGCTGATCGAGGACAAGCCGGTGAAGATCCCGTGGCTTTCGCTGCTGAAATACCGCGCGGTCTGGGCCTATGTGCTCGCCAGCATTTTCGCCGGACCGGCATGGGGATTCTACCAATTTTTCCTGCCCGATTTCCTCGATAAAAAGTTCAATCTCAGCCTCCAAGCCACGGGTTGGTGGACCGGCGCCTTCTTCGCAATCGCCGCGGTCGGCGGGGTCGCCGGAGGTTGGCTGGCGTCATTCCTGCTTGGCCGCGGTTGGAGCCTGAACGCCGCCCGCAAGGTCACGCTGCTGGTCTGCGCGCTCGCGGTGGTGCCGGTGTTTTTGGCACCGTTTGCCGGGGAAATCTGGCTCGCCGTGCTGATTGTGGGCATCGCAGGGTCCGCCCACCAGGGCTGGTCGGCCAATCTCTTCAGCGTGGTTTCCGACACCATGCCCAAGGAGGCCATCAGCTCGGTGATCGGCCTCGGCGGCTTCGTCGCCTACTTCACGGGCGGGTTCGTCAATGAATTCACCGGCCTGATTCTCCAAAAAACCGGCAGCTACGTGTGGGTTTTCGGCTATTTCTCAGGGATGTATCTCCTCGCCTTGGCCGCCCTCCAAATCTTGGTGCCAAAAATCGCGGATACCCGCCGCCCCGCCACGCCGCTCACCACCGAAGCCCAATCCGGACACTCCAGCAACGAATGAAAACCGCCTACCAACTCCCCCTCCATCCACCATCCAACGGGCATTCCGCGGATGGCTGGCCGTGGATCCCCGACCAAGGTGACGGCACCTACCGCAATCCCGTCCTGTTCGCCGACTATTCGGACGCTGACGTGATCCGCGTCGGCGAGGATTTTTACCTCACGGCATCGAGCTTCAACTGCACGCCCGGCCTGCCGATCCTGCATTCCACGGATTTGGTCAACTGGACGATCATCAATCACGCGCTCAAAAACCTGCCGCACCCGCGCTACAGCGAGGTTCAGCACGGACAAGGCGTCTGGGCACCGTCGATCCGCCATCACGACGGCAAGTTCTGGATCATTTTCCCGACTCCGGACGAGGGCATTTTTGTAACGACCGCCGCAGACCCGGCCGGCGAATGGACGCAGCCCCACCTGCTGCTTGGCGGCAAGGGGTTGATCGACCCCTGCCCGCTGTGGGACGACGACGGGAAGGCTTATCTGATCTTCGCCTACGCCGGATCTCGCGCAGGAATCCGCAATAAATTGCACGTCGTGCCGATGACGCCCGATGCCACCAAAACCACTGGCAAAGGGCAAATCGTGGCCGAAA
The DNA here is from genome assembly GCA_043779985.1 of Akkermansiaceae bacterium. Taxonomy (GTDB): domain Bacteria; phylum Verrucomicrobiota; class Verrucomicrobiia; order Verrucomicrobiales; family Akkermansiaceae; genus Luteolibacter. Next base: position 1,882 of record JAYWDF010000864.1, read on the forward strand.
TCGACCCGCTGTTGCCCGCCCTCGAAGGGCCGAAACTGCACAAGCGCAACGGTTGGTATTACATCTCCGCACCCTCCGGCGGCGTCGAGACGGGATGGCAGACCGTCTTCCGAGCGAACCATATTTACGGACCATTCGAAGAGAAAATTGTCCTCGCACAATGTGGGACGGCTATCAACGGCCCGCACCAGGGAGCGCTGGTCGATACGGCTGACGGCGAATGGTGGTTCCTGCATTTCCAAGACCGGGATTTTTATGGCCGCATCGTCCATCTTCAGCCCGTGCGCTGGGAAAATGACTGGCCGATGGTCGGGGAAGCCCACGACCACAACGGCGTCGGCTCCCCGGTGCCCCACCATCGGAAACCCGCCGTGGGCCGGCAAACGTTGCTCGCCATTCCGCAGACCAGCGATGATTTCGACGGGAAAAAGCTCGGGCTGCAATGGCAATGGCATGCGAACCAACACGACGGCTGGTATTCGCTTTCCGCGCGCCTGGGCCATCTGCAACTGCGTCCGCAATTCGTCCTCAACGGGGATTTAAGCAAGGCACCGAACCTGCTGTTGCAAAAATTTCCGGCCGCCGAGTTCACCGTGGAGACCCGGCTCGAACTCCCGTCCGGCCATCCCGATCTCCATGCGGGACTGGCGGTCATTGGGCTGGAATACGCCGCCCTCGACGTTCAGCGCGGCGCGGATGGCTATCGCCTGCGCTTGTCGATCTCGGGTGATGAACGGGCCAGTCATCTCGTTGAAAACTCCTCCGTGACGCTCCAAGTGAAGGTCGGAGCCGGTGGAGTCTGCCGCTTCGGAATCGTCAGCGGATCCACCGGATTTTACCAACTCGGACCCGCTTTCCGTGCCCGGCCTGGCCGCTGGATCGGTGCAAAAATCGGCGTCTATTGTCTGACGACCAACGTTCTCGATATCTCCGGTCACGCGGACATCGGCTACTTCCATTTCGGTCCGCCGCACGGAGTCAATCCCGACGGAAAGCTCCATTTGGCGAGCCAAGTGAACGGCAACCCGGCGCATCGTCAAAACCACGAAATGCACGAACTTGCCGAGCTTCAGCTTGTAAATCCGTGATACCCACTTCGTTCGTGAAGCGTCCCTTCCATATCGTCATCGGCTTGTTGGTTTTGTCCGCGGCCGCGTCCTTTGGCGAAGTGGCCGCGCCCGCAAAAATCGTTCTCGTCGGGGATTCCACCGTCGCGACGGGCGGTGGTTGGGGAGACGGATTTGCCAAACTTCTCAAGCCCGGGGTCGAATGCATCAACCTGGGCCACAACGGCCGCAGTTCGAAAAGCTATCGCGCCGAAGGCTGGTGGGCCAAAGCGCTGGAGGCGAAGCCCGCGTGGATCTTCATCCAGTTCGGCCATAACGACGAACCGGGCAAAGGCCCTGACCGCGAAACCGATCCGGAGACGACTTACCGGGAAAACA
>JAYWDF010000865.1:0-9413 GCA_043779985.1 Akkermansiaceae bacterium
CGGGGAACGCGTTCTTCGACGGTTTGAACCATGCCGCCCTTGCCGCTTTTCGAATCACCCGCAGTGACCACTTCCTTGGTGATCACGTCGTAGCGGCAGGTTTTCACCTGACGCGTTTCCGTGCGGTAGCCGGCATTCTGGGTGCCGATGCCGAACATGGAGCAGCATGAGGAAAAGCCGAGGGAAACGGCGACGAGGGAAGCGAGAAGAACTAGGTTTTTCATATCGGATGTGGACTGGTGAGAGTGAGTTGAAACGGAGCTTCTTACATGCAGCAGCATGAAGCAAGACCGAGGGCCATGATGGCAGTGGCGGTGAGAGTAATTAGACGAATGAACATAGCGGTGATGCTAGGAACCGTGGCGGCGTTGGCAATCAAAAAGACGTTGAGCTTTCGAGGATCTTCGACGCTTCCGGAACGGGTCTCGGAAGCGTCGGTCAAGGCTGTTAGCCAGGATCACCGGAGGGCAATCACGCGATCGTCAGCACCTTTTCCACGATCCTGCGTGGATTTGGAAGTTGTTCATGCTCAATGTGTGGCGAATAAATTGCGGGGGCATCGATGGAGCAAACTCGCTTGATCGGGGCATCGAGGTAGTCGAAGGCATGGTCCTGGATGAGCATGGCGACCATCGCGGAAACTCCGCCGAACGGCTTCGATTCATCGACGAGAACCACCCGGTTGGTCTTCATCACCGTTTTCAGAATGGCTTCCTGATCGAGCGGGCGGATCGAACGGAGGTCGAGGACTTCCGCGTTGATGCCGTGTTCGCTTTGGAGGATTTCCGCAGCAGCCAGGGCTTGGATGACGGAACGGCCGTGGGCGATCAACGAAACGTCGGTGCCTTCGCGTTTCACTTCAGCAACCCCAAGCGGAATGACGAAATCTCCATCGGCTGGATCAGGGACTTCGCCGGTGGTGCCGTAGAGCAAGGTATTCTCCATGACATACACCGGATCATTGTCGCGGATGGCTGCCTTGATCAATCCCTTGGCATCCGCAGGGGTGGCGGGCGCACATACTTTCAAGCCAGGAAAAGCGGCGAACAATCCTTCCGGAATGTGCGAGTGGGTGGCGCCGACGCCGGTGCCGCCATTGGCCGGGCCGCGCACGACGATGGGGCAGTTGCAAAGGCCACCCGACATGTAGCGCACGCAGGCCGCATTGCTGACGAGTTGGTCGAAAGCGACGGAGTGGAAGGACCAGAACATCAGCTCCATGACCGGACGGACGCCAAGCATGGAAGCGCCGATGCCCATACCAATGAATCCGGCTTCGGAGATCGGGGTGTCGACGACGCGCTTGTCGCCCCATTTTTTCCAAAGGCCTTCAGTGACTTTGTAGGCACCGTTGTATTGGGCGACTTCCTCGCCCATCAGGACGACATTGGGATCACGGGCGAGTTCCTCATCGAGGCCTTCACGGAGGGCTTCACGGTAGGTGAGAATACGAGACATGGAAAATTGCGGAATATGGATTGCAGGTTTGCGGAAAGGGCGGAGGAGTCGTTGTTCTCAATCGTTGAAGAAATGACGGCCGATCTGGGAGGCGGGTGTGTTATGATCCGTTTCCCAATACACATCGGTGCTGATGTCATCGATGGTCGGGGCGGGGGATTCCTCCGCGAATTTGACGGAAGCGGCGGCTTCATCGGCAGCTGCCTTGTTGATGGCGGTTGCGCTCTCTTCAGTGAGGACGCCTTCTTCGATGAGGCGGCGACGGAACACGGCGATGGGGTCGTGGTTCTGCTTGTAGTTCTCGATTTCCTCGGGCGTGCGGTATTTCTTGTGGTTCGCATCCGCGATGCTATGGCCGTAGTAGCGGTAGGTATCGATTTCCAGAACCGTGGGCTTGTGCTCCTTTTTGGCACGCTCCATGGCAATGTGGGTCTTCGCCCGCACTTCGTAGAGGTCCGAACCGTCGATTACGTCCCACTCGATGGCGTAAGCTTCGGCGCGTTGGGCAAGGCAGCCGCTGTAAGCGGATGAGCGCTCTTGCGAGGTGCCCATCGAGTAACCGTTGTTCTCGATCACATAAACGACTGGGATTCCAAAAAGGGAGGCAATGTTCAGCGACTCGTGGAAAGCGCCTTGATTGACCGCGCCGTCGCCGAGGTAGCAAAGGCAGCAGCCCTCGCGACCCAGGTATTTCAGGCCGTAGGCAAGGCCAAGGCCGAGCGGGGTTTGGCCGGCGACGATGCCGTGGCCGCCCCAGAAGTTTTTGTCAGGCGCGAAGAAATGCATCGAGCCGCCCTTGCCCTTCGAGCAACCGGTCTGCTTGCCATACATTTCAGCCATGCACTCGTTCATGCCCATGCCGACCGCCAAGGCGTGACCGTGGTCGCGATAGGCGGTGATGAAATGATCGTCTGCGCCACCGAGCGAGATGGTTCCGACGGCGACGGCCTCCTGGCCGATGTAGAGATGGAGAAAGCCGCCGATTTTACCACCTTGGTAGTATTTGAGGCCCGCTTGCTCGAATCTGCGGATCCGAACCATTTGGGAGAAGAGCTCGATCTTACGCTCGGGAGTGAGCGACTGATTGATGGGCGAGCTTGCGAAATCGAGCTTGGAGAAACTGGCGCTGGTCATGATTGGCGTAGAGAAAATGGAGGCGAAAGAATCGGTTACTTGGCGAGAAGTGGGCTTTGAGCGGCCACCGTCGCTTGTGGCAGGCGGACTTGGGCAAAGGCGAAGATTCCAGTGAAGAGCACGTTGGCGGCGGCGAGATTACGCAGGAAAACCCAAGATGGGAGCGGAGATCCCGGAGGCCCGGTCCAGACTGACTGCCATAGCCCGGTGAGAGATTTTTCATACATCGGATCGCCCAACCAAGCAGCTCCGTTGGTGATCAGGTGGAACATCCCGGCGGCGGCCACCGATCCCAGCAAGAGGGTGGGGATGCCGCGCTGGGAAAGGGCCTTGCCCACGAAGAAGGTCACGATCAGCGCCAGCAGGGTGGTGAAAAAAATCGGGAAGTTCGATACCGGGCCGATTCCCAAGGGGTAGGTGATGGCCCAGATGCCGAAAGGAATCGCGAAGCCGCGCCAGCCGGGCGCAAGGAGGGCGCCACAGAAGAACAGGGCTGCCAAGGGTTGAAAATTCGGCTGGGATTCGGGCAGCACGCTCCCCACCACGCGGAAAGCAATGATGAGGCCTACGGTGAGATAGAGTGGGAGATAACGGTGCATGACGTCAGTAGGATTGTTGATTTCCCGGGTCGGGGCTAGACCAAAATCTCGGTTTGTAAAAGGTTTTTTCATTTTAGATGGTAAGAAGTATGGCTAAGGTCCGGAAATGAATTGGGACCCGTTGATTGAGGCTGCCTGGACTGTGCGCGAGGCGGCCTATGCGCCGTATTCGAAGTTCGCCGTGGGAGCGGCGCTCCTGACGGCGGACGGGAGAATCTTCACGGGCTGTAACGTAGAGAATATTTCCTATGGGCTCACCAATTGCGCCGAGCGGGTGGCAATAGGGGCCGCCATAGCCGCCGGGGCGCGGGAGTTCTTGGCGGTGGCCGTGGTGGCAGATACAGGGATGCCGATCTCCCCCTGCGGCGCATGCCGACAAGTCTTGGCGGAGTTCGGCGTGCCTCGGGTCATGCTGTCAAACCGGACGGAGCGAATCGAATTCAGCCTCGAGGCGCTCTTGCCCCGGGCCTCCACCGGGATCTTGGATCGCCCGGAGTGAGAATGTTCCACGTGGAACACCGCGGTTTCCGAGCTTGAGCGTGGGCAGGGAAGGGCTATGGTGCGCGTCCTGAGATGTTTCGATACCCCAAGTGCTACGATGTGATTGTGATTGGTGCCGGCCACGCCGGCGTGGAAGCCGCCATGGCCGCCGCCCGACTGGGTGCCCAGGTGGCGGTGCTGACCCAGAACCTCGACACCATCGGCCAGATGTCATGCAACCCGGCCATCGGTGGGTTGGCGAAAGGCCACATGGTGCGTGAGATCGATGCCTTGGGCGGAGTGATGGGCCTGAACACGGATGCGACCGGAATCCAATGGCGGATGCTCAACGCCTCCAAGGGCCCCTCCGTGAGAGCGCCACGTGCGCAGTGTGACAAGAAGGCTTACCAGTTCCGCCTCAAGCGCGAGCTCGAAGCGATGCCGGGCGTGGAAATCCATCAGGGAAATGTCGCCGACCTCCTGGTCAAAAATGATTGCATCACGGGCGTGACGACCTCACTCGGGATGGAAATCGCAGGGAAATCGGTCATTCTCAGCGCGGGAACCTTTATGGGGGGGCTGATGCATGTCGGCTTGCGAAATGAGAAGGGTGGGCGCATGGGCGACGCGACTTCGAATGTCTCGGAAGCCCTGAAGCGCCTCGGCTTCGAGGTGGAGCGGTTTAAAACCGGAACTCCTTGTCGCTTGAACGGGCGCTCAATCGACTTTTCCCGCTGTGAGCGGCAGGAGGGGGATTCCCCGGTGCCGAAGTTTAGTTTCATGGCTGACACCCTACTGAGGGGGAAGGATGATATCTTCACCCTAAACCCTTGGGGCGATCCGATGTTCCACGTGGAACAGTTGCCGTGTTGGATCACCTACACGAATCCCGCGACCCACGCCGTTATCGCTGCGAATCTCCATCAATCACCGATGTACTGCGGGATCATAGAAGGGGTGGGCCCTCGTTATTGCCCCTCGATCGAGGATAAGGTGGTACGCTTTGCCGAGAAGGAGCGACACCAGGTTTTCCTGGAGCCCGAAGGCCGCCACACCTTGGAATATTACGTGAACGGTGTTTCCACCTCGCTGCCCTATGAGGTCCAGCTCGAGTTCCTGCGGTCGATTGTCGGCCTGGAGAAGTGTGAGATTTTGCGTCCCGGCTATGCGGTGGAATATGACTACTGCCCACCCACGCAGCTTCGGCCGACGCTTGAAACCAAGCGGGTAGGGGGCTTGTACTTCGCCGGCCAGATCAACGGGACCTCCGGCTACGAGGAAGCCGCGGGCCAGGGACTCATCGCCGGAGCGAACGCCGCACTCAAGGCCTTGGGGCAAGCGGAATTCATCCTCGGCCGTGATGAAGCTTACTTGGGGGTCATGGTCGACGACTTGGTTACCCGCGGTTGCACCGAGCCCTACCGCATGTTCACCAGCCGGGCAGAGTATCGTCTGCTGCTGCGCCAGGACAATGCCGACATCCGCTTGACCCCGCGAGCCGCTGAAATCGGCCTCGCGACAGGAGAACGGGTTCGTCGGGTGCAGGAAAAACGGGCGGGTCTCGAGAAGGCTGAGTCCTTCGTACGCCAAGCGGTGCATGAAGGGGCGAAGCTTGACCAATGGTTTCGGCGAGGTGAGAACGCCTGGGAATCGTTGCCCGAACAACTCATCCAAGAGTTCCACGTGGAACTTTGGCCCTTGATTGAGACCAATTTCAAATACGAAGGCCACCTCGGCCGCCAACAAGCCCAGATCGATCGCATGTCCCGCCAAGAGGGTAAGCGGCTCCCGGAGGACCTCGATTACGCAATAATCCGCGGCTTGAAGAAAGAAGCGCAAGTGCGGTTCACCGAGATTCGCCCGGCGACCCTTGGTCAAGCTGGGCGGATTCCAGGAATCACACCTGCCGATCTTGCAATCCTGCTGGTCTGGCTAGAAAAACGGGGTAGGGAAGAGACCGCTTCCGGGGAGCTCTGAACCCGGCGTTGAAGCGCTGGGCTAATGGCGATTTTCGCTTCACAACAATCTTTTGATCAATGAGTTATGATTCGAATAGAGATGCTTGCGGTTGAGTGTAATCTTTAACCACCGACCTACATCCAAGCCCGGCCCGCAATGGTCCGGGCTTTTTCGGTTCAACCCCGATCCAACCACCCCCATGACCCTCAAAGCAATCAATTACAGCAAGTGGCTCGACTGTGCCGGCTCCAGCCGCACCCTCTTTAATTTCTCCCGCCGGACTCGTCCCGGCAAAGCCCATATCCGTTTCCACATAGCCCGGAATGAGGAGCCATGCCCAGGGGCTTCGAATGTGGCATCAGATTTCCTCGGCGACATCGCCGTGATCTGCATGAAGCCGGACCACGGAAAACGGATCGCCCATCAGCTCCAAGCGCTCGGCATCCCCATCTTCTTTCCTGAAAACTAGCAACCCATTCTAGGCATGACCCGGGCCAAGGAACGACTGATGATCACCGCTTCGGGGAGGAATGGGTTCACGGAAAAGCTCTCAGCCATGTCGGGAAAGGTCTGCGCTATTGCCTGGCACGGGAGCCAATACCGCGTTTCTTTCGGCACCATGTGAATCGGAGAGACTTGACCCCATTCAAGACGTCTCGCTCCGAGTCTCACTGATAGGCCGCGATCCGGCCCTGACCGATAAGGAGCTACGACACTCTTGTCGTAGGGTGGAAGGGAAAGCCAATGAACAAGAGCGTGGCGCGGACCATTGGCTTCACTTCCACAAGCACCACAGGAGTGTGGTGCCTCCCTATTTTGGCACAGCGGGAGCGCCCTACCTCAGACTCCATTTATTCAAAGAACGCTTCCTCCCCAAGGACCACCCGGACCGCTCGAAAATGAACCGCGTCAGCGCCAAGCTCCACAAGCTCGGCTTGCGCGAGGAAACCATCGGCTACGGGCCGTCGAAGCAAAAGTGGGAGGCGTGGAATCAGGAACGGTCGTGAAACCATCGCAATCCCAATCTGGACAAAATCTGGCTACGAGCTAGGTTTCTCCCATGACAGTTTCCCTTCCGCCCGCGCTGAATCAGCTTGTGGATCGTCTTGTCCACACCGGTCGTTACGCCGACAAAGGCGATGTGGTCCGCGAGGCCTTACGCGTTCTCGAACGTCAGGAGTTCGACGAATCTCCCGCACTGGAAGCGGCCATCCTCGAAGGCGTTCATTCTCCGCATCAGCGTTATGATGCCTCTGTCATGGATCGCGTCCGTCAGAACGCCTGCTCCATCGCATGAGCCTGGAAGTATCCATTGCCCTGCGGGCTGAACAGGACATGACCCTGCAATACCGTTGATATTTGGAAAATGCCGACCTCGACGTGGCCGAACGCTATCTGTTGGCCGTGCATGAAACGATCCAACGCATTGCCGAGTGGCCGGGCTTGGGGTGTCGCCGCCACTTTCAATCCCCCGAACTCACTCACATTCGGAGTATCTAGGTAAAAAGACCTTTTGTCTGCCATCTGCTCTTTTACATGGAAAGCGATACCCTTCGTATCGAACGCGTCATGCACGGGGCACGGGATCTTCCTAACCGCTTGCTGGAAGATCCTGAGGGCTAGGCGGCAAAGTGGCTGCGGCGTCTCGCCGCAGACCGTGCAAGGAGCGTCTCGCTCCGAGTCTTCCTCTTCCTTGAAAACTTGCAAAATCACCAATCAGTCTGTTGCCAGTCTTACGACTCATTGGCGTTGTCGCAATCAAGCGACCATCCGAGCGCTTCCGCAACATGCGTGGCGAACGCCGGGACACTGCGGCCGAGCTTTTCCAGATAGCGACTCGGCTCAAGTTTTCTATCACGCGCCATGTCGCCGAGTTTCGCCACCACCACATCGGGCGCGATGTTGTATAAAGTGATCAAATTCGCGCCTTTCATTCACCCCTGTAGCTCGCGTCATCGAGTCCGGCAGCTTGGACTTTCTGGAAGAGGCTGCTCATGCCTTCCCGGCGGGCGGCGTCTCTCTTGTTCTCGTAGTTCATCAATTCACGAAACAGCACCCGGCGGTGACTGCCCACGTAATGGAAGGGAATCTCTCCCTTTTCGAGAAGTCCGACGAGAAAGGGCCGCGACATCCCCAAGTAATCCGCCGCGGCTTGCGTGGTGAATGCCTCATCCTCCGGCAGCATGACGATGGATCGGCGCTCTCGGATCGAGCGAAGCACATGGATCAAAAGGTCAAACACCGGCTGCGGCAGCTCCAACGGCTCTCCACTCGCGCTGACCAACGCGGGACGGCGTTGTCCGAAGACCTCCGCCAACAGGCGATCCACCTCCTTGAAGTCCTCAGGAGTGAGTTCGCTCGGATCGAGTCGATTTTGAGTGAGTTTCATAGGAATGGTGTTTCAAGTCGCTCTGTATGAGAGGGTCATTGCCTCCCCGGCGTAAATGTAATATACGCAATATCCGAAATAATCGAATAACTCTTCACTGCAGACTCCGGACCCTCGCCGCAAGCCCATCCCACTCCACCTCCGGCGTCAGGTGGCATCAACTCAGCCGGATCGCCTCGTCGTCGCTGTAGCCCATCGCCTTGATCACGTTGCTGGGCGTTTAGCTGCTCGACGTGCAGGACGAGCCGTTGGAAATCCGGTAGGGCTCGACCTCCGGGCACGCCCACTTCACTTGCTTCCGCCGGAGGCTATCTCGCTGGCTAAAGATGTGTTCAAGCCCCCCCCGGAAGGCCAAAGCCGAAGTGCCTCTCCCTTTCTCAGATTCCTGTCTTGGCTAACGACGCCATTTGCTCATCTTCAATCGCGCCTTTCCGACGAGTCGGTGAAATCCAAATTTGAAACATTTGAAGGAAAACCTCTCGACCTCCCCACCGATGGAATCCCGCCAGAGGCCGAATTCCTTGCGAAACACCGGGAAAAATTCAAAATCGGCTGACAGCTTCGGTTTGATTCGGGGCATCCAAAACAATCATGACCGCCACCGAATACCGCCAGGCACTGGATGCACTGCCGTTCGCCAAACGACTCCCCGGCGCAGTGTATCTCATCGATCCCGGCGACGACCCGCGCTTCCCGTCGCTGCTCCGCATCACCGTAACCGAGCTGCGGATGCGCTTGGAAGTTGGCGCTGAATTCAATCTGCTGAAATTCCACACCCCCTCGCCGAAGATCTCGTTTCTGTCTTACCCAGATTTCGAAATGGACCCGCACCCCGCCTTGAAAGAGGCGGTCATTGTCGATCTCGTCACCGGCAAGACCCGCCGCGACGACTACCGCACCCGCGCCAATCCGCCGCTCCTCCACCGCAAGGAAACGTTCCTTCCGCCGGAACACCCGCTGTATGGAAAGTTCTCGAAGCTCACCCGGCAGGAAGAAGTCGCCGGCCTGCTGGATGACACGGCTCGCATCGGTTTCCGCATCAACTGGGAGCGAATCTTGGCGGAAAAGGGACTCGCCTTCAAAGGCCATCGTCTCGTTGAAACCGAAGTCGCCACACTTCCTGAGTCTGTTCCGCCGAAGAAAAAAATCCACCGCCATAAGACCGCGCTCGTTCGCCGTGAAATATCCAAGCCCGTCAAAACCCTGCTAGAACTCGGTCAACTCCGACGCGGTGAATCTTTCTTCGACTACGGCTGCGGTCACGGTGGCGATGTTCTCGCGATTCAAAAACTCGGACACTCTTCTAATGGCTGGGATCCCGTTCATGCGCCGGACGTTGAGAAGCAAACCGCCGACGTGGTCAACCTCGGCTTCGTTCTCAACGTCATCGAAGA
>JAYWDF010000866.1:0-3312 GCA_043779985.1 Akkermansiaceae bacterium
CAGAGGACCCAGCGCTTCATCCGGTGGGTGCGTGTCTGGATTTACAAACAGGCTCCCTGGGGCGACTCCATCCACCGTCTGAAGGAAGTCTGGGGAGGAATTTATTCATAGTTTTCCACACCGATCCATAATCTCCCCTGATGTCCGCCCCCCTCGGCGCGGCGACTTCTCGTTTTTCTCCGAGCAGCTCACCGCGCTAACAGGTGCCCACCACCCTCGTCCAATCCGACCAACGCCTCGTCCCGCATCGAGTTCGAATACTCCACCACCCAGCTCCAGGAAAACGTCGCCGAACTCAATGAACAGGTCCGTCCGCTCGTTCCAATTCTTACAGACTATCCGTGAAGCCGCCGTGAACACGCAAGCCGGTGGTGCGGGTAACCCCCTCTGGATCCTCCACTATCAAAATAAAATCACACAAATTATCGTCTGCCGGCAAATTATTGTAGCTGACGAACCTAATAATCGAATTGTATTTACCAAGGTTCCTAACATAACCTGGTTTTCCATCGGAATTGAAAATTTTCGTAAGATCGACCGCAAGTGTATCACCTTTGCCGATCAATAATCCATTAACGTCCAATTTTCCACTCACCGAAGTGACTTTTATTCTTAGTTTCGATAACTCATTCTGAGTGAAATTTTCAGTCGAATCTTTGCCAGAAAAAGCATCCCTTTTTGGATCAAGGTAAATCATCATCTGCTGCAACCCATGAATTCTATATTGATAAACGAGGGTTTTATTCTTGATGTTTTCCGCCCCCCCATTGGTCTCAATCCTTGAAATGTTGGCTTTTTGATAGCTTGTCGCACAAGACACATTCAAAAGAATAGTGATTGCAACAGCGATGTTGGTTAGTGATTCCATTACCAACTTGGGTTATAAGTCGGAACAGGGCGAGAATCGGAAACAGCGGATGGGAAATACGCACCCGGATGTTCAAATGTGTTTAGGAACTGACCCGGTATTGCGATATCAGCTTGTTTCAGCATGAATCTCACAAAGCTGTTGCTATTGTTTCCATTTGGAGGGAACTCGTATTTGGAATTTGGCCATTTCGACAAAGCTGCACCGCCTATCAATGAATCCAAACTCTCAGCATATGCATAACTTTGTGCATTCTTTGAAATTTTCTCCCAATCGCTTTTGGTAGCGCACGGCTTCACCACAATGAAGCGCTTTGCCTTTCCCAATTTATAGCTAATTCCAGATATCCCCACGGTTTCAATCCAGCGATGATATCGCCGCCCTTTTCCTCCTGCCGCATCTCTCCAACCTTCTTTGCGCCAACCGTATGGCTCCTGACCAGGCATGTCCGGATCTGGAAATTGCAGGAGTTCAATTGTCTTAGTCCTTTCCGCTCCTTCAGGCGGAGAGGTAAATTCCTGATTAATGACCGCTCGGGTAGAACCATTTTCCTCAAAGTACTCCACTGATGAGTGATTGGCTGGCCGACTCTCACCACCCAATCTGCCAAGAACTCCACCCAATGGCCTAGACCCGGCCGCGATAAAATCCAATCCGAGGTAATCCGTGGAGTTCAAGCCGTCGTTGTTCACGAACCCATATAAGTTCATTCCACCTTCTTCCATTATCGGATCGCGGTTGAGCCAGCGTCCGATATTCGGGTCGTAGTGCGCTTGGGCGGAGCTCGCGAAGAAAACCAAGTGGACGACCGCGAGCAGGATGAATTTGAGATTTTTCATGAAGTTTCTTTCTTCTGTGAAGACTTAGCGGTTCTGAGAGGATGGTGGCAAGCCGTAATTCTTCTGATCCAAAGGCTGGACCGGAGACGGAAAGCCAGGTGTGGGATCGGGAACCATCTTCTCCATCTGCTTATGCTGGCGTTGTGCATGATCGCGATTCCAGAGCATCCACGCCGTTTCAGGCGCCAAGTCCCACAGGCTGGGATCTGGCGGCATCCCGATTCCAGGGAGTTCGGGAGCCTTGCGTGCGGCATCTTCGCGCTTCGCGATGTTGAAAATGATTTGGTAAATGCGGGCATCTGGGAGAATTCGAGAAGCTTGTTCATGTGCCGATAACGCCTCGTCGAAGCGACCCGAAGCTCTAAGGCAGTGGCCACGGGTCGAAAGAAAGACGGCGCATTCTTCGGTGCCGGTCATGCTCTTGAGATATCCCATTTCCTTTTCTTCCTTGGGCGTTATTGGATAGGGCCATGCCCGGTAACAGTCGTCATTATGGCTGTTCACTCCGAGACCGGAGACATCGATGTTGAGGCGAGTCTGCTGATCTTCCCACCGCACGAAAAGGTGGTTCTTCGCGCTGACGAGGGAGAGCGGATATTTCAATCGGCGACCAACGGCGATGTAGAACGCGGGCAGGGAAGAGCAGGTTCCCAGTTTGGTTTCCCCGGTGAGGCCGTGGATGAACACGTCGCGCGAGTCAGCATAGAATTTTTCGTTCGGCTCGAACACTCCGACGGGAGTGACTCGATCAGGATTGTAGCGGATTCCGAAGTCCTGCTGGAGAACGGTCACGAGCATCGCCATACGGTAATACGGCTCGGAATTTTCGGATTCGGCGGGATTCGAGCGGAAGCGATGCATGTTGCGGTCGGTTTCCAGTCGGACTCGTGCTGCCATGTCATCAAGGCAGTTAAGTGCCTTGTCCAAATCCAGATTCTCCGATCCGCGAAGCCCTTCCGCGCAGAGGAGATTGGTGAGTCCAATGTCCAATTCCTCAATTTGATGCGGCTTGAGCGCGAGCAGAGCGGCAAGAGTCCACTTTTGATAAACAAAGTGACAGATAAATAATAGGAAATCCCCTTGGCATCAGGATTTTCGGTGGTAGGTTGGAGACATGCGGAAGGCTCGCTGGTTGGGGAATTGCCAGAATTCGATCTCGAAACCGGTGATTTATCACTGCATCTCACGGGTGGTGGACCGGCGGTTCGTGTTCGCGGAGCGGGAATGCGAGGCGTTCCGGATGTTCATGCGGATGTATGAGAATTTCTCGGGCTGTCGGGTTCTTTCTTACTGCGTGATGTCCAATCACTTCCATCTATTGCTGGAGGTGCCGCCGATGGCGGAGGCAGGGCTCAGCGACGAGGTGCTGCTGCAACGGCTTTCCGCGCTCTATTCCGAGGCTTTTGTGGCCGGTGTGGCGGCGGAATTGGCCGAAGCGAGAAAGAACACTGCCGGTGAGATCGCAGGCGACGCGGATGCGCGCGCGGCGGAAATTCATGCGCGTTTCACCTACCGGATGCATGATTTGAGCCAGTTCATGAAGGGCTTGCTGATCCGCTTCACGCGCTGGTTCAACCGGACCCATACCCGCACGGGGACCTTGTG
>JAYWDF010000867.1:0-3312 GCA_043779985.1 Akkermansiaceae bacterium
GGCGGCGAAATGGCCGACGTCATTTTCAACGGTACCGAAAAGCGCAAACCGCTCGGCATGGCCGAAGTGACGCTGACCATGGCCGACTGCGAAGGCCCGCTGAAGGTGGATTTCAATGAAGTGGCTCTCACCCGCCGGGTGTTCCGCGACGGGCGCTCGGAATACCGGATCAACGGCACGCTTTGCCGCTTGAAGGACATTCACGACCTGCTCATGGACACGGGCATCGGCCGCACCGCCTACTCGATCATGGCGCAGGGCCAGATCGACCAGATTCTATCCTCCAAGCCGGAAGAGCGGCGCGCGGTGTTCGAGGAAGCCGCCGGCATCACCAAGTTCAAGCGCGAGAAAAAGGAAGCGCTACGGAAACTCGAATTCACCGAGGCCAACCTGCTGCGCGTGTCCGACGTGCTTGCCGAGCAGGAACGCCGGATGAATTCGCTGCGCCGCCAAGTGGCGAAGGCCCGCCGCTATCAGACTCTGGCAGCCGACACGCGGGTGCTCGACAGCCACCTGGGCCACCGGAAATTCGTCGAACTCACCGCCGAGCGCGACGAGTTGGTGGTTTCCATCCGTGGTCTCGAAGTGCGTGACACTGAGTTGGAAAGGCAGCTTCCCGCCAAGGAAGAAGCCGTGACCGAAGCCCGCACCGCCGCCCGGATCTTCGAGGGCGAACTGGCAGAACTCCGCCAACGCCTCAACGAGCACCGCAACGCGCTCAACTCCGCTGCAGGACGCATGGCGTTCAATGAAGAACGCAAGGCCGAGCTGGAATCCCGCATCCGCCAGAACCACGAAGACATCGCGGAGACCCGCGAAAAACTCGCGCAGCAGGAATTCGAATTCACCGCCGCGAACGAGTCACTCGACCAGCTCAGCCGGATCATCGCCGAAAAGGAAATCCAACTTGGCGACCAGGAGACCCGCACCAAGGGCACCCGCGAGGAGCGCGAGCGGATCGAAGCAGCCCTCCGCGAAACCCGTGGCGAGGCGAACCGCGCGCAGACGATCATCGCCTCGATGCAGGCGAAAATCGAGAGCGCCCTCGCCCAGCTTGAAGGTAACCGCGAACGCTCCCGCCAACTTGGCGACGAGCAGCAGCGCCTTACTCTTGAACTCGAAGAATACCGCGCCGAGCAAGCGCGCATCGCCAGCGAAGTCGATGCGACCGGCTCGATGCTCGGGGAGCTTGAAGAAGGCTTCCAAATCGCCGAGCGCACCTATCAGCACACCCGGGGCGACCTCGATGCCGCCCGCACGGCAGCCGTGGAATCCAACAAGGTGCTGGCCCAGCGCTCCGCCCGATTCGACGCCGTCCGCCAGCTCGTCGAAAGCGGCGAGGGCTTTGAAAAAGGCACCCAAAACGTGCTCAAGGGCCTCGGCAATCCCGACCAATTCAAGCCCGGCATCCACGGCGTCCTCGCCTCGTTCATCGAAGCGGACAACACCTGCGCCCGCGCCATCGAGGCGGCGCTTGGAAACCATCTGCAAGCCGTCCTGGTGCAGGACCAGGCGATGGCGGAATCGATCATCACGCGCCTCACCGAAAAGCAGTTAGGCGTTGCCGCCGTGCTGCCCGAGTCGTTCATCAGCCACTCCGCAGGCACCCAGATGGAGGCGCTGCCGGAAGGCGCCACCGCGTGGGCGCTCGACCGGGTGAAGTCCGACAAGCGCATCTCCACCGTCATCGAGCGACTGTTGGAAAAAGTCCTCATCGTGCCGAATCTCGCGACCGCGCTGCGCCTGCGGGTCTCCCAGCCGGGCGTCACTTTCGTGACCTTGGCCGGGGTGATTCTATCCGGTGAAGGCATGCTGCGCGGCGGCACCGGAGCCGAGGGCAGCACCTCGGTGCTCGAGCTGCAAAACGAAGTCCGCAACCTCGCCGCAGAGGTCGCCGACCTCACCGCAGCCGACGAAGCCGCGCGCACCCGCGTCACGGATTTGGAGTCCCGCCTCGAACAACTCCGCGAGGAAGTCGAGGTTTCCCGCGAGCGCCTCCAGCGGCAGAAGGTCGATCTATCCACCCTCCAGGGCCAGCTCAGCCTCGCCACCCGCGAGGTCGAGAATTTCGAAACCAAACTCGAAAACGTCAAGTGGGAGCGCGGCGAACTGGAAAGCCGGGAACGAGCCGCCGCCGAGGGCCGCGAGCACATGGAAGGCGAGCTCGTCTCCGCCCGCGACCGATTGGAAGCGCTCGAAAATGAAGGCCGCCGCCTGCAATCCGAGTCGGAAGCCGTCGTCCGCCGCGAGCAGGACATCGTCGAGGCGCTCAACGAGCTGCGCACCGAACTCGCCGTCGAGCGCCGCGCGAAGCAATCCGCCGAGGAGCAGCAAAAGCCGATGGAAGCCCGCCTTTCGGAACTCCGCGAGCTGGCGATCCGCCGCGAGACGGAGATCGCTTCCTTCGACCAACGGATCGAAGCCGCCCATGGCGAAAACGCCCGTCTATCCGAAGAATGCGAAACCCACCGCTGCGAAGTTGAAGACCTGCAGGTGGAAATCAACACCCGTTCCGCAGGCCGCACGGTATTGTTGGAAGCGATTGAAACTGCCGAGACTCTGCTCGCCGCGATCCGGCGGGATCACTCCAAGGTGAACGAGCAAAAAGGCCGTGAGGAAATCAATTGCACCAAACTCGACCTCCGCCTTGAGAGCCTCGTCACCACCATCCAGGAGCGCCATCAGATCGATCTCGCGACTTTTGAACCGGACGCCCACGCCCTGCTCACCAGCATCGCCTCGCAGAAAGCCCTGCAAGGCCGCGGCGGTCGCCAATCCATCATCACCGGCGACGAGTCGGACGAAAATACCGACGATGAAATGCCGACCGTCGTGGTCGACGGCACCAACGACGACGTCGAAATCCCCGGTGAAATGACCGGCGAGCCGGATTGGGAATTCGTCGAATCCATCGTCGCCGACATCAAGCGTCGCCTCGATGCGATGGGCCCGGTCAACCTCGACGTATTGAAGAATTCGAAGAACTCGAGGAGCGCTACAATTTCCTCAAGGGCCAGCACGACGACCTCGTCAACTCCAAGTCCGAGCTGCTCGAAGTCATCGACCGCATCAACACCGAGACCCAGCGCTTGTTCTCCGAGACCTTCGCCCAAGTCAAAATCAACTTCCGCGAGATGTTCAAGGAACTCTTCGGGGAAAAGGGCGAGGCCGACCTCAATCTCATCGACGCCAGCGACCCGCTAGAATCCGGCATCGAGATCACCGCGAAGCCACCCGGCAAGAAGCTCCAGTCGATCACGCTGCTATCAGGCGGCGAGCGCTCGATGACCGCCGTGGCGCTGCTGTTCTCGA
>JAYWDF010000868.1:0-3312 GCA_043779985.1 Akkermansiaceae bacterium
GGGCCGAGGAACTCGACCTCATGCCGGACGGTGGAGTCGCCGGGTTCGGAATGAATCTTCAAGGTCAGGGTGCGGGACCCGGTGTAGGCGCTGTTGGGAACGATCACGACGAGCGGACGAGCCAACTCCTGAAGCGCGTTGAGATGAAGATTCTCGCCAGCCCCGGTGAGGACAAATCCCGGCGGCGGGTTTTCAAGCGCGACCGAGAACGCCATCGCCTGGTTCCGCTTGTTGAAAAGGCGCAATTGAAAATGGTTCCGCACGACCGTGGGATCGAGGTAGAACGAGGGCCCGCGCATCCGGGTGACATCGGCATTCATCGGCTTCGCCCGCGAAAATGCAGTAAATCCAAGCGCGGTTAGGCCGAGTAAACCGAGCAATCCGTAGGCCAGCAAGCGGGGACGCAGGATGCGCCGCGTCTGCCCGGCAAGCACTCGCGATGAATCATAGCGGACCAAGCCGGTAGGCCGCTTGAGCTTGAGCATGATGTCATCGCAGGCATCGATGCAGGCGGCACATCCAATGCATTCCATTTGCAGACCGTTGCGAATGTCAATGCCGGTCGGACAAACCGTCACGCAGCGCTTGCAATCGATGCAAGCTCCGGCCGTCGGATCGGTCGCCTTGCCGCGGGGCTCGCCGCGCTTTTCATCATACCCGATGATCATGGTATCATCATCCGTGAGCGCGGACTGCAGCCGGCCGTACGGACACATCAGGATGCAGAACTGCTCGCGGAAATGGGCAAAGCAAAAATACAAAGCTCCCGTTAGTGACAACACTACCGCGAAAGATGTGGCGTGCTCCAGCGGCCCTTGCCGCATGAATTCATAGAGCCTCGGAATCGAGATGAAATACGAGAGGAATACATGGGCGATGAGCGCCGAGCAGAGAATATAGAGTCCGTGTTTGCTCACACGCTTGATGATTTTCACCCACCCGGTGGGCGCATTGGCGAGTTGCCGCCGCGCGGTGGCATCCCCGTCGATCCAGCGCTCGATGCGGCGGAAGATGTGATCCAGAAACACCGTGTAGGGGCAGGCCCATCCACACCAGATCCGCCCGAGGACCGCCGTGATCACAAACAGCAGAAAGCCCAGACCGCTGATTGCAAAGAACAGCACCCACATGTCCTGCGCCACCATCGTCAGGCCGAAGACGTGGAAGCGGCGCATTTCCACATCGAAAAACACCGCTGGCGCGCCATTCACCGGAATCCACGGCATCGCACAGTAGATGCCGATCATCAGCCCCGCGACCAGACGCCGCGCCAAGGTGAAGCGTCCCTTGACATCCGCGGGATGCAGAATGTGATGGGAGCCATCGGCGTTGATGGTCGTTACCGAATCAAGATTCGGGCGTTTGACGATTTCAGGGTGATCGGACACAAAAAGATTTTACGGGTGCGCGTCCGGGAAATCCTTAGCATTTTCGCTCATGATGAATGACACCAACTCCACGATTTTCATCGGTGCCATTTGCTGTCCCCAAGCGGCCATGCGTGCGCCGTTGTGACCCGCGCTTTCCGGTGGGGTACCGGCGTTGATCAGCTTAAAGAGATCCATCGGCTGAGAGCCGTATTTCCATTGGCCATCGACTAGGGAAAGGCCGGGCAGAGGAACGGACTGGCCGTTGCCAAGGTCCATTTTCGCCGCAAGATTCAGGCCATGGCAGGCGGTGCAGTTGGCCATAAAAGTCTCGCGTCCGTTTGCGACGACTTGCTCGTCCCTAGCCCATTTGTTATTGAAAACGCTGTTGTCGAGATGGGACATCATTTCATCGAGCGCCTTGGCCTTCGCCTTCTCGATCTGGGCCATCTTGGCGGAGATGATTTCTTCATCCGGACGCATGAAGCCGAACTGGTAATAGGCCAGCCAACAGATGGGAAAAAATACCAGCGCGCCATAGAAAATGAAGAGCCACCAATTCGGCAGTGTTTGGTCATATTCTTGAATCCCGTCGTATTCGTGGGGACGCATCACGATCTTACTTTTCCCATCGGCGTAGGAAGCGACTTTGATTTCCGGTTCGGATGACATGGTGGCGGAGTTCTGAATTATGGGTCCCGCTTCGAATCATTGAGCGGAAGATTGGCCAGCTCCTCGCGGCGGCTTTTCGACAGTTTCAGCGCGCGGACGGTGGTATAAGCAAACACCGAAGCGGTGAAAAAGAAGGCAATGATTGGCATCACAACGGTCCAATCTTCGAGCACGATTCGTTTAAACATGGGGGCGCGGATTTAGTGTTTGGCTTCTGCTTTCGGCGCATCATACGAAGCGCGGCGGTAGCTGTCCGGATCAAGCGGGCGGCCATTCTTGTTCGGCGGAGTCGTGACTTGTTGATAGGCTCCGAGTTTTTGAATGTAAGCGATGAGAGCCACCACCTTGCTATCCGCCAGTTGATTGCGAAGGGCATCGTGACTCAGATCCGGCTGGAGTGGGAGGAACGCCCCGGCTTTCACCAGGGACTCGGCAAGCTCCACCCCTTGATCGCGGGCGCTTTGCTCGATCGCATCATGGGTCATGGCCGGCCAAGGCACGCCGAGAAGCGTCTGCACCGCAATCTTCGATGGCAGGCCCTTCAAGTCTGCCTTGGTATCAAACAACCACGGATAGGGCGGCATGTTCGAACCTGGGGAAGTTTGCCGGGGATCGATGAAGTGATTGAAGTGCCAGAGGTTGTCACGTTTGCCGAGCCGCAGGATTTTAGAGTCCTTGGCCAGTGCGCCACCCTCACGCGCGAGATCCGGCCCGGTGCGCTTGGATCCCCACTGGTAGGGATGGTCGTACAGCGATTCTCCGAGGCGGCTGTAGCCCTGGTTCTCAGTCGGCCCATAGCGCATGACGTCGGGAACCAGGGTCCGGATCATTTGCGAGTGACAGTTATAACAACCTTCGGAAACATAAAGGTCTCGACCACACAGCTCCAGCGGAGTGTAAAGAACTTGAATGCGGTCTTCGACATTTGCCGCCTTGTTCACCAACAAGGACGGGATGATCTGCACCGCCCCGCCGATGGCGGCAGCGAGGAAAATCAGCACCGTGAAGGGCAGATAGTTTTCAATCAAGCGGTCAAAAAAGTCCGCCCACTGGGTGCCATTCGCTTTGAAGAGGCGCACGGCCCGCCAGATCAGAAGGAGCGAGACGACGAACGCCGCCTTGTCCGCATGCGGTGGCAGAAAGAACCACAGGATCATGAACACCAGGGAAAACAACGCGTGCGTCACCGGATCGCTCTTGAACGTCTCGCCCAGACGCATGCGGTCCTTCTTTTCGCGATCAAGAACCACGACTTCCGCGGTGGCATCGGTGG
>JAYWDF010000869.1:0-9389 GCA_043779985.1 Akkermansiaceae bacterium
TTGGAGCAGACACACCTCCTCCTATCAGACCGCCAGGTCGACGCCTATCGACGCGGAACCAAGGTCATGGCTGAAAGTGAAGCGCGGGGGGAGTTCGGCGCCCACTTGCTAGCCACGGAAATCGTGCTTGAGGCCGGCACTTCCCACGAATGGTTGATCGTCGCCGACATCGGCCTCGACCACGCCGAGGTGTCCTGCTTGCGCGAACTCCTGCGCGAACCGGTGGCGCTGCAGGCGGCAGTCACCGCCGATCTATCCGCCAGTGTGCTGGCTCTAAAGAAACGCATCGCTGGTGCCGGTGCCATGCAACAAAGCGCGGATTCCCGCGTCGGCATCCACCATTTCGCCAATGTCCTTTTCAACTGCATGCGCGGGGGAACCCTGCATGACAACTACCGCTTTCCGCGTGGCGATTTCAACGAATTCCTGCAAAGCCGGAACCACGACTTGCTGTCCAAGCACCAGGACTGGGTGGCCTCGCTGCCGGATCCATGCACTCTCGACGAGCTTGCCACCCGCGCGAACGGGCGCGGCGATGCCCAACTCGCCCGCCTGGCAGGTGAATACTTACCCATTTGTTTCAGCCGTCGCCACGGCGATCCGAGCCGACCGTGGAATCGCTTTGAGATCCACACCAAGGACGCTGAAGGCCTGCCGCTTTTCGCGTATGCGGGAAACTGGCGCGACATTTTCCAGAACTGGGAAAGCCTTGCTTACAGCTACCCGAGTTGCTTCGGATCGATGATCTCCATCTTTCTCAACGCCTCCACGGCCGACGGCTACAATCCCTATCGAATCACCCGTGCGGGCATCGATTGGGAAGTGTTCGATGCCGAGGACCCGTGGAGCCACATCGGATACTGGGGGGACCACCAGATCATCTATCTACTCCGCCTGCTCGAGGGGCAGGAGCATTTCCACCCCGGCCTGCTCTCCGCCCGCCTCAACGAACGATGCCATCCCTATGCCAACGTTCCCTACGAAATCGGCGGCTTCGATCAAATCCTGCGAGATCCGAAACACTCGATCACCTTCAACGAGACGCTCCACGCCGAGCTGATGGAGCGCACCCGCACCCGCACCCTCGGCGGCGATGGCAAATTGCTCGCTGACGCGCAGGGCGAAATCACCTTGGTCTCGCTCGCTGAGAAGCTGCTCGTCCCGCTGCTCGTCAAACTCAGCAACCTCGTCCCCGGCGGCGGCATCTGGCTCAATACCCAGCGCCCCGAGTGGAACGATGCGAACAACGCCCTCGCCGGTTGGGGACTCTCGATGGTCACTGTCTGTTATATCCGCCGCTATCTGGAGTTCCTCGACGGGCTCTTCGACGACAGTGCGGCAGCCGGGTTCGAACTCTCACAACCGGTAGCGGAGCTGCTCGCGAACCTCGCTGACATTCTCCCGCTCACCACCGGAGTCGGTTCGGATCAAACGGCGCGATTTAGAATCGTCGAGGCACTCGGCCGCGCCGGGGAGAGACACCGCAGCGCGGTCTATTCGCGACAAGCGTCGGATACCACATCGGCCAAATCATGGGCAAGGTGCTGCTGAGCTTGTTCTTCTTCATCGTCGTGACTCCCATGGGCCTGCTGCTGCGCCTGCTGGGCAAGGACTTGCTCCAGCTCAAGAGAACTGCGGAAACGAAGACCTACTGGCAGAAGGCGAAGAACAATCGCGATTTCGACCGCATGTTCTAGGGACCCGCTAGAATTCTCAGGGGCTCCATCCATAACACAACCCATGACCGTCATGGAGTGGCATTCGCCGGGCAACCGTAAGCGGGTTCCATAGCGACATCTGAAGATTCTGGAGACCCCATATCATAGGCGTCATAGTTTCGCTACCTATGACACCTATGAAACCGCAGTAGCAATTACCTATGCACGGTGCTTTGGACCACCCTTACGCGGAATCTGCGGGTCACTCTTACCTCTTCCCAGTCGCTGGGCAGGCAGGGATCGATGCACAGACCATTCCAGGTAGGCCGGATACCTAGAATGTGTTGGCTGCCGGCGATCATCCACAAAGATGAGGACGATGTTGGGCGGAGCGGATGATGCGGGCTTTTCCGCCTGGATGTTTCCGGCAGTCAATAGCACGGCGGCAGCCGCAAAGGGAATGAATCGCTGGTAATTTTTCGTAATCTCATTTTTTGGCGAATCGGGTTGTCGAATTAGCTAATTCTTTGGCTTGGCGGGAAGGGGCGGCACATTACGCACTTCAACCGGGTTAGCTCCGCGATTGGATGTGGTGTCGGCAAAGCCATACCAATAGGTGCCGACCCCGTATCCCATGTCGCACTTTTGTTTGGTTTGGTGTGCAATTTCCATATCGAACTGAAGCGTGCGGCCGAAAGCAATGCCATCGAGCGCCCGGGTGCGGGTTTCGGTGCTGTAGCCCTGTGTGCTTCTGGGGGCATCAACCGGCTTGGGGTACAATTTGTCATAGATATGGGCGCGCGGCTGGGCATGAAACGGGTGCTCATAGAAGTCCGTGCCCCCCCCTCCCCACGAATAACCATAGTAGTCTTCGGTTCCGGTACCGAAGAGCGAGGGAAAGCTTTCACCATCGACCCAGACCTTTGCATCGCCCTCGCCCCACCAGTCCGCCGGTGCAGGATTCATCACCGTCAAGGTGTCGCCCACATAAACACCACGTCCCTTGAGCGTGACATAGTTCCAATCCGAGCGCGGCAGGGTCGGCACCGGGTATTGTCCGCGCCAATTTGCATGGAAAAACATCGAGCGATCATCCCATTTCCACGCACCGGTTGCGGCTTTCAGCTCCACATCCACCGCTTGTTTCCCGAGGTTCACGATCGAGATTTTACCGCCCGTTTGATAAGGCATCACCCAGCGGCAGGTCATCGTGCCGTCCTCGGCCACGGTGCGATACCATTCCTGGAACGGATGGAGACCAATGCCTGTGCCAAAGAAATCGCCCACCGGGCACCAGACTGTTTCATGGCCGTCGAACTCCATCTTCAGCACGGTGGTGCGGGTCACGCTCGCCTCGGCATAAGACCCCAGCTTGACGGACAGCTCACGCACGGCAGCGGTTCCCGCCGGTAAGTCCACCGACTTTTCCTCTTTCGTGCCCAGCCTGGTGGTAAAGCCGACCGGACTCTGCGCGCCGGAGCTCCGGGGATGCAACAGCGTATGACCGACTTTTTCGAGGGTCGCTTGCGCGGCATGAAAATCCTCCAGCGTGAAGGTTTTTACCTCGGCGCCTTGTTCGTACGCTCTAAAGGTCAAGATGTAATAGAAAGCCGGCGGTGTTGC
This sequence comes from Akkermansiaceae bacterium, assembly GCA_043779985.1. Lineage (GTDB taxonomy): Bacteria > Verrucomicrobiota > Verrucomicrobiia > Verrucomicrobiales > Akkermansiaceae > Luteolibacter. The sequence goes on from JAYWDF010000869.1 coordinate 3,282, forward strand.
CGTCAGAGTCACCTTGCAGCTCTTCGCAAAAGGGATCGGGAAAAAGGAAACCGCCGACTTCAGGGACGGATGAGCGAAAGGATACGGGATGAGTCCGCTGCCGTTGAGCAAGGCGCAGGCGTTGCCTTCCAGGGCAGGTGTCTTGGAACCGTCGAGATAGAAACGAATCATCACGCCCTCGGGAACCTTGCCGAAAGGCATCCAACTCCGCACTACAACCCCCGGTCCCTGGTGGTCCATCAGCACCCACTCCTTCCGCCCGTCCTTCTCTTCAATACGAACGAAGTTACGAGCCTTCTCCCCTATGTTGAAATCATAATTACCAAACCAACCCTTCGGATCAGCCGGTGTCTTGGACCTCCGATCATAGCTGCTGAACTCCTTCAGCCGGAAATCCGGCTCCGGGAAACGCGCCACCGCATCGCGGTCGGTCATTTCATTCAGCAGCGACTCGATGGACACTGGCTGGGATGCCAGCGCCTGGGTGGGATGGAATCCGAGGCTGGCCGCCAGCACGAGCGCGGTGGTCAGGATGAGTGATTTGACTTTCATGATTTATATTCAGTTGGATTTAGCTGGCTTGAATCTATTAGATCTATGGACGGACTAATTGGGCACAGATGTGAAAGCCCCGGAGACACTAGTTCTTCGCGCCAATCATAAACTCTTCCCGAGTGATGCAGCCGTCCTTGTTGGAGTCCAATTTCTCGAAACGGGCTTTCGCGCCGTCCTTATGGGAGACAGTCGCCGTGAATTCATCCAGATCAAGTTTACCGTCGTGGTTGAGATCGCGCTCGTTAAAGCGTGCGACAAGCGGGTTGGCCTTGGCCACCTCCGATGCGGCGGGTTTCACAACCATTTTCTTCGCGGGCTTGGGCATCTGGTTCCCGTCGGCGTCCTCGCCCTGCTCGCCGCTGAAGGTCCCCGACTGTTTCGAGAAGTATCCATCGCGCGGGCCTTCGTGGCTTTTCAACAGTGCGGTGAGCTTCTCCTTCGCCGCCTTCGCAGGGGCATTGAGCGCGGTGTCCGCGAGCGGGGATTTTTCGAGGTCGTCCTTCGCAAAGTTGTAGAATTTCCCGTCGGCGTAGAGTTTGTAATTCTGGTCGTGTGCAAACTCGAACTTCGCCGTCACCCCGCCGACGGGATTATACCAAGCATAGCGTCCCTCGCGCGGATTACCGTTCTGGCCATGGAGCTGCGGGAGGAAACTGCGGCCGTCAATCTTTAGCTCGTCCGGCACTCTCACGCCCGCAGCCTCGCAGAGAGTCGGCAGGAAGTCCGTCACATCAATGATATCCGAGCACACCTTGCCGCTCGCCACATGCCCCGGCCAGTTGCCGATGCCGGGGACGTGCGTGCCCCACATCAAGCTGGTGCCCTTTCCGCCGAGCACAAGGCGGCCTTGGAAACGCGACGGGGTTCTGCCGGCCGTGCCGTTGTCGCCGAGGATGATCACCAAGGTGTTATCGCGCAGGTGCAGCTCTTCGAGCTTCGCGATGAGCTTTCCAATGAGCTTGTCCGTGTAAGCCACCATATCGGGGAAGTGGCCCGAAGGTTCTTGGTTCTTGCCGGTGATGGATGCGGCATAATCAGGGCTGTCCGGTGTGGCGTCATAGGGCTTGTGGGTGAGCATCATCGGGTAGTAGAGGAAGAACGGCGCATCCTTTTTCCGATGGATGAAATCAAGCGCGTAGTCGCTCACGAGGTCGGGGCCGTATTCGTTCTTCGTGTAGTCGTGCGGCTGGCCGTTGATTTCGAGTCCGGGATTTTTGTAACGGTCGGGACGGCGGTTAAGCTGCCAGAGCGCATACTCGTCGAAGCCGAAATGCCCTGGCCCCTCGTAGTCGCCCTGGAGTTGCCACTTGCCCGTGATGCAGGTCGCATAGCCCGCATCGCGGAATAAATTGCCGAAAGTCTTCTGCGAAAAGTCGAGATGGGCGAAGTGCGTGTAGTTGCGCTTGTTGTTGATCCCCGTCATGAGCGCCACGCGCGTGGGCGTGCACATCGGCTGCACATGCACCTGCTCGAAACGCACCCCCGTCGCCGCGAGGCGGTCCATCACGGGCGTCTGGTAGCTCTCGCCGCCATTGGCAGTCACGCACTCGTAACCGAAATCATCAATGAGGATGAGGACGACGTTTGGCTTTCGATCCGCGGCCTGTAGCACCCCGGCAAGAACGAAGATGTGGATTCCCAGCGGAAATCCGATGACACGTGCCAAGAAGCGGTAATGCATGGATTTCACGGGTTGTTGTCTGTATTGTTTGAAGCGTAAAAAGGTTCCACAGGCCTAACAATCGACCGATGGCAGATCGACCTCCACATGCACGATGGCCTTTCCGGCAACTGGAGGTATCACTGCGCCTTGAACTCGATCACCATCGACCGTCATCTCTTGCGTGCGGCCATGTGATCCCTTCTGCTTGCGGATTCTAATTCGGTATTCCACACCGCGGAACCAGCGGGTCACTCTTACCTCTTCCCATTCGCCGGGCAGGCAGGGATCGATGCACAGTCCGTCCCAAGTAGGCCGAATGCCCAGAATGTGCTGGCTGGCGGCGATCATCATCCACGCAGCCGTCCCGGTTAGCCACGAGACATTTGCCAATCCGAATTTATCGCTTTCGGGGCCGAAAATATTGGAGGCATAGACGTGGGGTTCAGCTTTGTAGCGCCAGCTTCCAGCTTCCCGCATCGCATGATGGGGAATCAGTTTTCGATAGTATTCCCACGCCTTGTCTCCCCGACCCAGCATGCATTCGGCGATGATCGCCCAGGTATTGGCATGACAGAAAACCGACCCGTTTTCCCCGCAACCCGGGTGGTAGTGCGAGAGGGGATCTTCTGAACTCGGGTAGTTCACGATTGGCGGATAAAGTTTCTTGATCCCTAACGGGGTGTCGAGGATTTCGGAAACCGAATCCATCGCGGTCCAAGCCCGCTTCTCATCCACCATGCCCGACATTACCGACCACGACTGCGGGTTGAGCCAGATTTTCGCCTCATCCATGGACTCCGTCCCGAGATACTCGCCATTGTCCATGATGGCGCGGCGATACCACTTGCCGTCCCATGCCTTGGTTTCGACCGTTTCCTTGAGTTCGCACCAGAACGCATCGAGTTCGTCCGCATAGCTGCCATCGCCAAGCAGGCGCGCGAGTTCAGCCAGCTTTGGAAGCGCGTAGCCGAGAAACATGGCCATCCAGATGCTTTCACCTTTTCCTTCACGACACACTTTATAGAGCATATCATTCCAATCGCTGGTGAGCATCAGGGGAAAGCCGTTCGGTCCCATATTGCTTCGGGTAAAGGCAACGGATTGCTTGAGGTGCTCGTAAGTGGAGGCCTCGCCCTCATCATAGAATGGAACGACTTCGTTCAGGAAATCCAGCGAACCCTCCTCGACGACCAGTTGATGGATGGCGAGTATGGGCCAGATGTGGTTGTCGGAGTGAAGACGGGTGACGGGCAGGGAGCCTTCTTCGGGGAAGAAGTAGTGGTTGGCGTGACCATCTTTGTATTGCTGGGAGAGCAACAGGCGGAGTTTCTCCCTGGTTTCGCCGGTGTTGACGCAGGCATGGGCGATAGCGTCCTGAGCCGTGTCCCGGAAACCGACACCACGGAAGGTGCCGGTGGCGTAGAATGAAATGTTGCGCGAAAACAAAAAGTTCCGTTGGGCCTGATAGGGATTCCAGAGATTGATCTGCCGCTGGGCATCCGCATCGGGAAGCTCGCACTGGAATCGATCCAGGGATTCTCCCCAGCCGCGTTTCACGTTTTCGAGTGAATTCATGGCGAAGCCCGGCTTGCGGCAGGTCGCGAGCATTTCTCGAACGCCGGCAAGATCCATGGCCGCACCAAGGAGGATGTTGGTCTCCATCTCTTCCCCGGGTTCGAGTGTCAGTTCGATTTCGAGTGCCCCGCAGGGATCTCCGCCCTTGAGGGTGGAGTTGGTGCAGCCTCCATGTTCGATGGCATAGGGGTTGGCCTCGGAGCGATAGCTGCCAATGAACTCGTCGCGGTTGCCATCGTATCCCTTTAGTTTCCGGTCAGCAGCGAAAAAGATCCGGGGCGTGGCGTCCGGGCGGGGCTGCATTTCCACATCGTAGTTATAGATAATTGCCTGTGCTTCGTTGTCGAAATCGACGGAGAGCTGGTGCTTGTTATAGCAATACCAAGACTGTTCGCGCAGATATTCCATCATGCCGAATTCGACATAAGCAAACAGGGTCAGCTTTCTCGGTTCCGAGGAATGATTTTTGAGAAGCAGGTTGCAAACGAGAGCGTTTTCTTTGCCAATAGAATAGTTCAAGGTGGCCTCGATGTCCCGACGAGCTGCATTGAAGCGGGTGTAGCCGAGCCCGTGGGCGGACTCCCAGGTGTCGGGTTTGCACTCGGCGGGTTCTGCGGTCGGGCACCAGTAACTGCCGTCGGTCTGGTCCTTGATGTAGCAATAGATCCCGGAGCGATCGGTGGGCAAGTGGTGGAAGCGGTAGCGGTTGATGCGCCAGATCTGCGGTGACTTGTAGAAAGCACACGCCCCGCCCGCCTGCGAGATCATCGTATGGAAGGTTCCGTTGGAGAGATAGTTCATCCACGGCGACGGCGTGTTGTAGCGCTGGATGACCAGTTCCTTGGCATCATCGTCGAAGTGGTAATATTCCGAGGGCTCGTTCCTATCAAAGTGTTCCTGCTCATTCTTCATATCCAGGGATCCCGTTTTCATTTCATGGTGGCAGTTAGCATTTTATCCAGAAGGGCGTCGCGCATTTCGGCCAGCTTGGTCTCGTGCCCGTCCACGGCAGCGAGGTTCTTCACTTCGAGCGGATCGGCCTTGAGGTTGTAGAGTTCCTCACGATCTCCGACATAGTGGCAGTATTTCCAATCGCCTTTCAAAAGCATGGCCGAGCGCCCGTTGCAGGTGTAGTCGAGGAACCAGCTGGCCCCGTCCTTTGCCTTGCGCATCTTGGCGTAGGCGTCGAGTTCGGTGAGCGACATGACGGGCGGCGGGCTTTGGTTCCGCCCGACTTCCGAAAAGATCACATCGCGATGCTCCCCGCTGCCGCGCTTCAGCAGACCGAGGAACGATTCGCCGTGGATGCCCTTCGCCGCAGGAATCCCGAGATGCTCCATCACCGTGGGCATGACATCCACGTTTTCGATCCGCGCGGAAAACTCGCGACCGTCTTTAATCCCGGGGAGGCTAACAATCAGCGGAATGCGAACCAGGGCGTCGTAGAAGGCTTTGGTTTTCCCAACAAGTCCATAGCGACCGCCAAAGTTGCCGTGGTCGGCCGTGAACACAACAATGGTGTTCTTATCCAAACCCAGCTTTTTGAATTCATCCATGAACAAACCAATTGAATCGTCAATGAAGGTCATCTGGCCGTACATCGTGGCGACGATGCGTTTGCGCTCGGCCAGCGTGTAGCCGCCGTAGCCATTGGAAATCGACTGGACATAATGCGCCACCGGATGGGTGGACCAATCGATATCCAATCCGTCGAGTTCGATTTTCTCGGGGTCATACATCGAATAGTATGGCTCTGGCACAATGTTGGGCCAGTGCGGATCGGGGAACGAATAGTGCAGGAGGAACGGCTTTTCGCTGTCGGCATATTGGCGAAGGAAACGGATGCCATCCTCGGCAATGCGGTGGGTCATGCACTCTTCTGGCTTGAACGGATACGGCCCATCGATCAGTCCTTCCAGCAGGACCGATCCCTGGTCGGGCGTCTTTCCCTTGAATTCCGGACGTTTCTCGTCGTGGCGATAATCAAACTCCGCCTTGTCTCCTGGAGTCATCGTGCCGTGGTTCTTTCCAAAGTGGGTGTATTCCTCCCAGGAATCGAAATACTTCGCCATGTAGTCATCGTTGAAAATATGATTCTTGCCCGCGATGCCGATTGTGTATCCCTGCTCCTTCAGGGTCTGAATGTAGGACCACTGGGTAGGTGGCATGTGCTTGTCCATGGTCACGAAATCGCATTTGTGCTTCATCGTGTATTGGCCCGTCCAAAAGCTGCCGCGGCTGGGCGTGCAGAGTGGCGAAACCGTATAAGCATCCGTAAAGACATTTCCTTCCCGGGCCAGTTTGTCGATGTTGGG
>JAYWDF010000870.1:0-3303 GCA_043779985.1 Akkermansiaceae bacterium
AAATCTGCCAGACGCCATCCAGGGCGACGCTGATACGCGAGGCGGGCACAGGCAGCCAGGCCGCGAGGGTGGAGGACTCTTCCACCGTGAGAGAGGCGAATTTCTGGCCGGCGAGCGAGGTGGCGAAGTGCATCCGTCGGTCGCTTTCAAAGACGAACGGCGAGTTCGCGACGGTCGGCGTGGTTCCTAACACGAATTCCGCGAGGTTGGGCAGTCCGTCGCCGTCGGGGTTTGCGGTGAAGCCACCCGCCGTGCTGGCCCAGTCGAGGTAGGGTTGGTCCGGATTGAGCCCGAGGATGGGACCGAGGATGTCACGATTGGCGAGACGGGGGATGCTGCTGCCGGTGGCGCGGTTCAACGCGTCCACGATCTGGTCTGCAATAAGCGCTTGGACCATCGTGGCCGGGTGGAAGCCGTCTTTGCAAAACACCGGGCGGGGCGAATTTTCCGGATTGGGGGCATAGTTGAAGGTGGTGCCATTGAGCTCCAGAGGCACTTGGTCGAAAATCCGGTCGGTCACGGTGTCGACCCGGGCGACGGTGGCACCGCGGGTGGCGGCCATGGCGATGATGGAGGCATTCATGGCGGCGATTCGCGCGCGCGCGATGGCTCGTTTCGCGGGATCGGTATATTTCCCGGCGACTTCCGCCGTGGCTCCGATGTCCGGAGCGGTGGCGATGATGATCGGCACGGAGGCTTTGTGACGCCTGACGTAGTCGTGGATGAAGGTGAGATTGGTGACGGCCTCGGCGAGCAGGGCCGGAGCTTGCGCGTTGTTGAAAATCCCGGCGTAGTCGGACTTCAGGTCGTTCCCTCCGAGGAAAATGACCACGGCGCCGACATTGTCCAAATGCCCCAGAAGTCCTTGCTGGGTAGGGTAGCGCAGGCTCGTGATGAGATCGCTGGAAAAAACATCTTCAAACGACGATTGGCAGACCGCCACCCAGTCCGCGGTCTTGAAGCCGGGGACCCCGTAGTTGTATTTGTAGCCGCCGTCGCGCAGGTCCGTGTAGGAGAACAAGGTCGAGTTGTAAGACCCCATGCTGAACGAGTCGGCGCGCTGGGTGGCGAGGATTTCCGGCCAGTTCTTGACGTTCGCGTTCAGCGGAGAGGAGTCCGGAGCGCTGAACGGCAGCTCGAAGGCGTATTCCTCCGTCAGGCTGTCGCCGATGGCGAGCACCTTGAGCGGCACCGCGAGCAAGGGCGGGCCAGCAAGACTGACGAGCGAAAGGCTCAGCAGCCATCCGCGGGAAGATTGAATCATGATATCAACCTGCATGGGCTTCCGCGGCCCGTCCAATAGTATCGGGCGGCGGGAAATTCCGGCACCACCTCAGTTGGGTAAATTGATCGGGACAGGCTCGTTCCTGCTTGCCGTAGCCGCCGATAGCTCCCATCCATTTGAACCACAACCCACTGTCATGAGTCACTTTTCTATCAAATCCGTTCGCCGCATTCTCTCTGCGGGATTTTTCCTCGCCTCATCCTCCACGCTCATGGCTCAAAGCGAGCCGGAGTTCTGGAAATGGGCGGACAAACCGGTCATGGGTTGGAACAGTTGGGATTGCTTCGGCACCTCGGTCAATGAAGCGCAGATCAAGGCCCACGCCGACTACATGGCGGCCAACCTCAAGTCCGTCGGCTACACGCTGATCACCGTGGACATCCAATGGTATGAGCCGAAATCCAATGGCTTCAATTACCGCAAGGACGCAGAACTGGTGCTTGACGAATGGAGTCGCCTGATCCCGGCGGAGACCAAGTTCCCTTCGGCGAAAAAGGGTGCGGGCTTCAAGAGTCTGGCCGCCTATGTCCATGGCAAGGGGCTGAAATTCGGCATCCACATGATGCGCGGTATTTCCCGCCAGGCGGTGAGGCTGAACACGCCGATCAAGGGCACCCAGCTCCACGCCAAGGACATCGCGGATCCCGCAAGCACTTGCTCGTGGAATGGCGACATGTTCGGCGTGGACACCACCAAGCCGGGCGCGCAGGAATACTACGATTCCATCATGGAGCTGGTCGCCTCCTGGGAGGTGGATTTTGTAAAAATCGACGACCTGAGCCGGCCCTATCATACCGGTGAGATCGAGGCGATCCGCAAGGCAATCGATAAGACCGGCCGGCCCATCGTCCTCAGCACCTCGCCCGGCGAGACACCGGTGGCGCAGGGAGAGCATGTGATGAACCACGCGAACCAGTGGCGTGTGAGTGACGACTTTTGGGACAATTGGAAGGCACTTAAGGAGCAATTCGTCCGCCTGAATGCGTGGACTCCCTACCGCGGCCCCGGCCATTTTCCGGATGCCGACATGCTCCCGGTGGGCAAGGTGGGTGCCGGAAACGGCAAGGACGCCGGACGCACCACGAATTTCACCCGGGACGAGCAAACCACGCTCATGAGCCTCTGGGCCATCGTGCGCTCGCCGCTGATCATCGGCGCGGATCTCACCCGGATGGATCCCTACACGCTGGCGCTTCTAACGAACAGCGAGGTGATCGCGGTGGACCAGGACAGCTCGGGCAACAAGCAGTTGTTCTCCAAGGACGGCCAGATCGCCTGGGTCGCGGATGTGCCGGACTCCAAGGACAAATACGTGGCGCTCTTCAATTCTAACGATGCGCCAGCGGGACAAGCCGATGCGGAGGTGCCGCTCGAGCTCGCCGCCCTCGGCTTCGACGGCGAATGCCAAGTGCGCGATCTCTGGCAGAAAAAAAATCTCGGCTCCGTCAAGGGCAGCTTCGCCCCGAAGATTCCCTGGCACGGCGCAGGTCTCTACCGCATCGGCCAGCGTTGAGACGGAGCTTCGGTTAGCGGGTGATTTCGCTGTGGAGAATTTCCTTCACGGCGGGTCCGATGGAGTGGCTGTGGGGAGCCAGCGAATCGAGGCAGGCACCGGTGATCCCGAGGGTCGCAGCGGTGAGAAGCGCGGAGATCCAAGTACGTTTCACCGCGGTTCCCAGCCAATGTTCCTTGGCCGCGGATTTGAGATGGCGGTAGAGCATCGTGACGACGAATGCGTCGAGAAAGACTTCCGCGAGAAGCTCGGGCGCGGCCGTGATGAAGGTAACGAGGAAGCTGGCGGCTCCGAAGATCGCCCCGAGGACGAGCGCGAGGGCGCACCCGATCAGGCAGCCTTCCTCCGGGACGAACAGGTCGGAGACATCCAGCCAGTCCAACCATGAGGAACGCTGGTTAGGAAATGTCCATGACGGCGGGTGGCCGCGATCATCCGCGGGCGGGGCGCTGGAGAGGTCCAACTGCCTCGGGTCGCAGCGACTGCGCTCGATTTCCACCCATAG
>JAYWDF010000871.1:0-3292 GCA_043779985.1 Akkermansiaceae bacterium
TGATCCAACAAACCATCGCGGAACAATTACTCGGCAAGCGCCAAGGCGATTTACTCCCGACCAACCACATCATCACGGGAGCCGGTCACCGGAGCTCGCACAGCATCCGGGATTCGGGGCAAGCCATCGTCCCGCGGAATACCGATGGCACCCAAGGGCCTTGATCGCTGATAGGTGCTGGCCATCAGATCGCGTGACAAGGGCGTTGGATTTCGTATAAACGAGCATGATTCCCGAATTTCAGGAGCTCTTGGCCAAAACTGCCGGGCTAGCGATTGCGATTCACATCGTAGTGTGGCTCGCATTCCATCTGCTATTCCGCCGGATGGAGCGGCCACCTCGCCTCAGCCTCCATCTGTTCGCGCTTTCGCTGGGTATCTGGACGGCAGGACGCCTGTTCTTTGTGCGCGAAGCTTGGGTCGATCATGTTGGAGCGGCACTCATCTTCACCACTGCGCAATTTCTCTGGGTTTTGTTCGACCGTCTGATCTGCGGTGCCTGGCTTGCCCACCGCCGGAAAATCCACATCCCCATCATCCTACGCCAACTCGGCGGCGTCCTCGTGGTCCTTGTCGCGGGCTCCGCCATCCTCAAATGGGGGTATCAGCAGGAACTCACAGGACTGTTAGCCACGTCGGGAATCGCCGCCGTGATTCTGGGTTTTGCGATGCAGGATCTGCTCGCCAATGTGATCGCCGGATTCAGCATCCACATGACACGGGCATACCGGGTCGGCGACTGGCTGTTGCTCGGAGAACATGGCGACCGCGCGGAAGTCACCGAGATCAACTGGAGGTCCACCCGCTTCGTCAACAACGACCAAGTCTCCTTCGAGCTTCCTAACAGCGATATTGTTAAAAACCGCATCGTCAATCTCAACTACCCCACCCCGGAGCATGGCATTCGTTTGCGGATCGGCCTGGACTATGACGTGCCACCCGCCCTGGCCAAGCAAGCGCTGCTCGCTGCCGCCGCGAACGCCCAAGGCATCGTCGAGTCCCCGGCCCCAACGGTTTTTCTCTGCGAGTTCGGCGACCATTCCGTAATCTATGAAATACGGGTCTGGATGCGCCACGCCAGTCTTTACAACGCGGCTTGCGATGACATCCGCACCGCACTCTGGTATGAGCTCAAGCGCCGTGACATCCGCATTCCATTCCCCATCCGCTCCCTTGAAGTCCGCAAACCCAACGAGCCCGGGTATTTCGCCGATGCCAAAGCCCGGGCCGCTGAAATCGTGGCCGGCAAGGCTCTGAACTGCCTAACACCCGATGAATCCCGCGCCTTGGTCACCAGCGGCATGATCGCCCTTTTCGGTCCTCATGAAGCCCTCGTCACCCGCGGCGAAACCGGAAACTCTATGTTTGTCATTCTAGACGGCACAGTGCAAGTCGCCGGAAAATCCGATGCCGGCTCCCGTGTCGTGCTGGCGAAGTTAGGTCCTGGCGAATACTTCGGAGAGATCTCCCTCCTTACCGGTGAGCCTCGCAATGCCACCGTGCTGGCAGAGACGGACACCCTGGTTCTTGAAATCCGCAAGAAAGACATTTCCCCGCTCCTTGATGCCAATCCGGCACTGGCCGGGCGTCTCGGAGACCTATTGGAGCGCCGCCAAACCGAAAGACTCCAAGCACTGCATGGAGATTCCGCCAAGTCAGAGCCCGAGGCCCTCCCGGCTCAACACCGCAGCCTAGCCGAGCGGATCCGCACTTTCTTCAGTAACCCTGCGGACTGATCTTCGGAGAATCCAATCGCATCTTCTCGATTCCTCGATGCACCAGGCGGCTGTTGATGATGCAAAATCCGCGCCGCATTCACGTCACCTCCGTCACGCGCAGCTTGGGCGCTTCCAGGGATTCACCTGCCCTCATCCCCAATAGATTTCGATAAAGCGCGCTCGCAGGAGTGAGCAGGGTGATTTCCATCCCTTCGTGCTCGATCACCAAGCCCCCGGATGCGGGGACCAGGAGGTAAAACGACGACTCGCCAGCAAGTTCCACTTTCACCAGCGCACCCGCGTCGATTTCTTCATCGGCTTCGAAATCCGGCAAAGCGAGCGTTTCGAAGATTCTGACCGATTCAGCAAGTTCATCGACCTGCCGCGCCTGTCCCGCCGCAAGGTAGGACGCCTCCAAACTCCGGGTGTCGTATTTCCCTTCCGCCTTGCTGCCCGGATCGGTCGCCGCCGCGTGGGCTTCGTAGGCCGCCTTCGAAAGCCGCTCTAACCGGGACCGCAGCTCGCCACGGATTTGTTGAAGCAGGTGGAGTTTCTGGGATTTCATCGGCGGGAGGCAACTCTCGCACGCCCGCTCCCTGGAAGCAAGATGATCACCAAGTCCTATGTCCGCCCCCTAGATCGCTACGGACACTCAGCGGCCTCCCGATCGAACTGACGATGCACCGACCCATCCCGAAGGCATTGCCAAGCATGGGCCCCTTAAAGCGATTTCAGGCTCCCTGCGGCTCCTTGAGGCAATTGATCTTTAATATCTGAGATTGATGTGCTGCAACTGTCTGGCGTCGGCGAGCTCCGTTGGGTGATTACAAACGGAGCTCTCGGGCAGCGATGCCTTGCGCACCGCGAGTCACACTGTAAGAGTTGGTGGATGCTAACGATTTACATCTACCAAAAATGCAGCACCTGCCGTGACGCATTGAAATGGCTCGATGCCCGCAGGATCAACTATCAGGTGAAGGCGATTCGTGAAACCCCGCCTTCCCCTGCCGAGCTCGCGATGGCGCTTAAGGGCTTTGGCGGTGATCTACGGAAAATTTTCAACACCTCGGGCATGGACTATCGCGCCCTCGGGCTGAAGGACCAGCTACCGATGATGACCGAGAGCCAGGCCTTCGAGCAGCTCTCGAAGAACGGAAATCTGGTGAAACGGCCGTTTCTAATCGGGGATGACCGGGTTCTCGTCGGCTTCAAACCGGCAGATTGGGACAGCGCTTTCAACTCGATCCCATGACTTGCTTTTTGGCAGATTAAGGTGCTGCCAGGTGCGACACCGGATGGGTGGCGGTGCTTCGCTCCCGTGGTTTAAGGCCAAAGGCTCATCCCGCAGCCCTCAGGGAGGGTCCATCGTTTGGTCGTTCTGTCGCGATCGAGGATCTGCGGTGGGGGTGCGTTCCATCATTCCCCGTGACATATTCCCGCCTTCCCGCCGCAGGGTGCGCTCTCCTACCAAGACGTGCCGCCATCAGACGCGCTGCCGAAGGTTATCTCCAATGCGCCCCCTTCCTGATCCCGGGTCTTGGCGGCTTGTAGCGATCGCGACGCCCCTCCCGGAAA
>JAYWDF010000872.1:0-3290 GCA_043779985.1 Akkermansiaceae bacterium
CGCGGACGGGCAGGAAGTCCTTGTCGTTCCCGAGCATGGTTTGATACTCGGAAACCTGATAGTTTTTCGCGAGCTCCTTGCCCGTGCCCAGGTTGTGCAGCAGATAGGTATTGAGGCTCAGCCCCGCGTAAACGCCGATCATGCCGGGGTAGACGGCGGGATCATAACCGGCATCTTCAAGTGCCTCCCACGAACACTCGAGAAAAACCCGGTGCTGCGGGTCCATCAACCCGGCTTCCTTCGGGTAGATCCCGAAAAACGAGGCGTCGAACAAGTCGGGATTCTCGAACATGCTGCGCGCGCCGACGTATTGGCTGCCATCCGCTTCGGTCCGGGCGGGGAAGCGGGTGATGCCATCCTCGCCCGCGATGAGATTTTGCCAGAATTCATCGGGATTCTGAGCACCTGGGAAACGCCCTGCCATGCCGATCACGGCGATGGCTTCCGGGGCTTTGAGGTCTTCATTCATCGGTGGGTGGGGCGGCGGAATCGGGATAGCGCGGCTTGTGCGCGGCGCGCGCGGTCTTGGGCGGAATCCGTAGCAGTAATTTCCACGCTTGGAGAGAGAAATTCCGCGATCGAACGGGCGCTGGGAAGGGCGAAAAGCTCGGTGATCGGGAACACCCGGCCGGTCATTTGCATCAGGCGGACGTGAATGATCGCTACATGAATGGAGGTGCCGCCCAGATCGAAGAAATTCGCTGTGGCGTCGTCGATGCCGCGCACGAGGACTTCAGACCAGAGGGCGAGAACTCTGGATTCCATGGATGCCCCGCTTTCGAGCCGGGGCGAAGTCCGTTGCAGCCCTTCCTCCATGGCGAGCCTGTCCACTTTCCCGTTGGGCGTGAGCGGGAATTGTTCCACCCGCACGAACTCGCCCGGAACCATGTAGGCCGGCAGCCGGCTCGCGAGATGGGCTCGCAGCGTCGGCATTTCCACCGTGCCTTGGATATAGCCGATCAGGCGATCGTGACTCGCGATCACGATCGATTCACGGACAGAGGGATGGTGATTCATGACGATTTCAATTTCCCCAAGCTCGATGCGGAAGCCATTTACTTTGACTTGGTGGTCCGCGCGCCCGCGAAACTCGAGACGCCCGCAAGGATGGCGTTTCGCGAGGTCGCCGGTGCGGTAAACCGAACCCGTGAAAACCTCGTCGGTTCGGACCGGATCATTCAAATACCCGCCCCCGACTCCGGCTCCGGAAATGCAGAGCTCGCCGATGGCTCCGTCGGCGAGTGGTGAGAGTGCGGCATCGAGAATCGAAACCTGGACGTTCGGGATTTCCAGCCCGAGTGGTGCAAATGGAAAGTCGTCGAGATTTTCGCGATGGAGTCGGTGGAAGGTGCAGATGTCCGTACACTCGGTGGGGCCATAGGAGTTTACGACTTCTGCTGCGCAGTTCGGGTGCTCCAGCCAGGCGCGCAGTCTGCTGATAGAAATCGGCTCCCCGCCAAGGACCGCGAACCGCAGCGTGGAAAGCGCGGTGTAGCCCTCGGCTGCCGCCCCATCGACCAAGGGGTAGAAGGCGCTTGGAGTGCAGTTGATCAGGGTGATGCGGTGGTCGCGAATCAATCGGGTGATGCGCGTGATGTCGTAGGTCTGGCCCTCGTCAAGAATCAGGGTTCCCCCCGTCATCAGGGGTGCGAAAAAGTTTTTTTGCGTGAGGTCGAAGCTCGGCGAGCTGATCACCAGCGTGCGATCGCCCGGCCCCAGCCTGAGTTCGCCCGCATACCATTGAAGTAGATTCTCAAATCCCCGGTGATAGACCGTAGCCGCCTTCGGCTGCCCCGTGGATCCTGAGGTGAATATCGCGTAGATCCGATCGTCATGATGCGACGCGGGTTTGTGAGGGCGCGTCGAGGAGTTCAGCGGGCTGGCATGCTCCAGGCAAATCGGACGCACCTTGGAGAATCGTCCCGCGAGCTCTGTGTGGGTGACGACAGTTTCCAGACCGGCTGCGGCGATCATTTGGTCGAGTCGCGCTGTGGGATAGCTCGGATCAAGCGGCACATAGGTGGCACCCGATCGAATGATCCCCAGAAGAGCCGGCGGAAGATCGAGCGAACGGGGTAACCCCATGCCAACGAACGATCCTCGGCCGATGCGGCGGGCCCGGAGAAGATCGGCGATTTCGTGAGCGCGCTCGTCCAGCTCGTCGTAAGTGAGCGACCGGGAACCGCTGATCACTGCGGTCTGTCCGGGAGCGGCGCGGACCAGATCTTCAACCCGCTCCATCCAGTTCCGTGGAAAAATGGAAACGTCTGATGAGCGGTTCTGCTCAATCGGGTTCGTGTGCGATAGGTGCATCAAAGTGGGGGACGATGGCGGGGGCGGAGGACCTCAATTGCTTCGTAATTCAAAGCAACCGAACTCTCATCCTACCATCAATCGCGTAGGGCTGAATTACGTGATTACGTATTATTTAATATCTTAAACCATCAGATTGGTGTGGTGTTTTGATTGAAGCGGTCGTTTGTGTCGATCGTATCAATCGATTGCTGCGTCGCGATGCAACTCCACAAGGGAGCGGGGAAACGCCGGTAGATTATGAACAATCAGCGCGCCTCTGCGGCAGCGGCGAGGGCCTCTCTCGTGATGCGGGTGATTTCCGACCACTTGCCGTCGTTCACGAGTTGCTTGTCCACCATCCACGAGCCACCGATGGCGGCGACCACGGGGAGCTTGAGGTAGGAAGCGACATTGCCGGAGGACACTCCGCCGGTGGGAATAAATTTCACGCCGGTATGGCCGTAAGGTCCGGCGAGAGCCTTGAGCATGTCCACGCCACCTGCGACCTCGGCCGGGAAAAATTTGAGCAGCTTGCATCCCAGCGAGAGGGCGAGCTCCACATCGCTGGGAGTCATCACGCCCGGGGAAAACTGCAGGCCGATTTCGTTGGCGGCGGCGATGATCTTCGGATTCAGGCCGGGGGCGAGGCCGAAGACGGCTCCGGCGTCCTTGGCGCGTTGGACTTGTTCCTTCTCGAGCAGGGTCCCGACACCCAGCAGGATTTCCGGGAAACGGGCGGCAATCCGCCGGATCGACTCCTCCGCCGCAGCGGTGCGGAAGGTGATTTCCATGATGTCGAGGCCGCCGGCAAGCAGTGCTTCTGCCAGTGGCTCTGCGGATTCGACACGGTCAAGAACAACGACAGGGACAATGCGTTTGGCGAGGATGCGATCAATCATGGGAAGGCGAGGGTGGGTGGATTTTCAGGAATTACAAAGAAAATGCCGTGGGGCCGATGGAAATTGGAAGAGGATTTTTTTCCGTTAAAACGTTAA
>JAYWDF010000873.1:0-3286 GCA_043779985.1 Akkermansiaceae bacterium
GGAAATCGTCGGCGCGGCGGCCCGGAGAAATGACGGCCGGTTACCCTTTTTGGTCGAAGCATGCAGCGTGAATTGACTGACGACGATGATCTCGCCTCCCGTATCGAGCACGGATTGGTCCATTTTCCCCTCCGGATCGGAAAAAATCCGCAGCCGTGCGACCTTGCCGCTGAGCCACGCCACGTCTTCCGCCGTGTCGCCGTCCTCCACGCCGAGCAGGACCAGCAGTCCGCTGCCGATTTTGGCGACAGTCAGGCCTTCGATTTCTACTGATGCTTCAAGCACGCGTTGGGCTACCGCTCGCATTTAGGAATCCTGAGGATTTTTTCTGAGTTCGCAAGAGCTGAAAATCAGCGATCTACAAGGTTACTCACGGTTATTCACAGGTTGTTGGCCAAGTGCTATGATTGACCGTTGCCATCGAATACTGCCATGGTTTCTGTCGTCCATGGCAGTCGAAACAAAACCCGCCCCTACTTTCCGCAAGACCGCAGAACTCCAGCAGGGAGCCACGGCGGTCGATGACGTCACCCGCGCGCTGCCGCATGCCCTGGGGCCGGAGAAAAGTCTGCTGTCCTCGATGTTGCAGGACCCTCAGGAATACATCGGCGTGGCGATCGAGGAAAAGCTGACGCAGGAACATTTCTATCTGCCATCGCACTCGACCTTGTTTGGATTCCTCATCGAGATGTTTGAGGCGGGAAATGAAGTGGAGTTGGTATCGCTGGTGCAGCGCCTGCTGGACCGCGGACTGCTGGATCGGGTCGGCGGGCCTTCGTCGCTGACGGATCTCTACACCTACGCCCCGAGTCCCGGGCATTTCCGCCACCATCTCCAGCACGTGAAGGACAAGTTCGTCCTGCGCTCGATCATTCAGAACTCTAACGAAGCGATCGCCCAGGCCTACGATGCGCCCGACGAGGTGGCTGCTTTGCTAGACTCGGTGGAGGCCAAGGTCCTGGCGATCCGCGAGGGCTCGGAAACAAACAAGGCACCGACGATCAAGCAGTCGGTCAACGAAGTGATCGAGCAATTCCAAGCCCTTCTCGCCGGTGAAAAAGGCGCTCAGGGGATTTCCACCGGTTTCGAGGAGCTCGACCGCAAGAGCAATGGTCTCAAGGCCGGTGAAATGTTCGTCGTCGCCGCCCGTCCTTCGATGGGAAAGACCTCTTTCATGATGAACATGGTCGAGCACATCTGCATGGACCAGGGCAAGGCTTCGATGGTGTTTTCCTGCGAAATGAGCGCCTTTCAGCTCGTGCAACGGCTGGTTTTCTCGCGGGCGAAATTCGCGACGAGCCAACTCTCGCGGGGCTACACTCCGACCAAGGGCGATCTCCAGCGGATCCAGCGGGCTGCCGTGGAAACCTCCTCCGCCAGGCTATTCATCGATGACACGGCCGGCATTTCCATTAATGAACTCCGCGCGAAAGCCCGCCGGAAAAAGCGCGACGAGGACATCCAGTTCATCGCGATCGACTACCTCCAGTTGATGAAGTCTCGCACCAAGCAGGCGGAAAACTCGCGGGAGCGGGAAATCGCCGAAATTTCCGCAGGGATCAAGGGGCTCGCCAAGGAACTGGGGATTCCGATCTGCATTCTCGCCCAGCTCAACCGGGGACCGGAAAGCCGCACGGGTAAAAGCCTCGGCGTGCCGCGGATGTCGGACCTTCGTGAGTCCGGGGCGATCGAGCAAGACGCGGACATGGTCGGCCTGCTCTATCGGACCGCCTACTACGCGGAAAACGAGGAAGAACGCGAAGCGGAAGCCGGTAAAGCCGAGCTCGTCCTCGCGAAGAACCGGAACGGCGAGACCGGCAGCATCCCGCTGACCTTCATCGCCGATCTGATGCGCTTCGAGACCGGAATGCCGGCGAGGGAAGAGGGGTGAAATCGCGATCATGGATCACCGAGGTGGCGATTAGAGCGATTCGCGGCGACCGGTGGTCGCCGCTACTTTGACCCGTTCCAGAAATGCAGGATCCGCTTCCAGCGCGTCCGCTACCGCGCTGATGACTTTGAGCGTGGGGCGGGAAACGTGGTGCTCCATGCCCTCGACGTCTTTGTAAATCGTTTCCTCGTCGATGCCGAAGAGGCGGAGGAAGCGGGTGAGCGTCTCGTGGCGCTCGATGATGGCCAAGGCGATGCGGTGGCCCTCCTCGGTGAGGACGGTGCCGCGGTATTTCTCGTGGTTGACCAGTCCTTCTGCGTCGAGGCGCTGGAGCATGTTCGTGACGCTGGCTTGGGAAATCCCGAGGTTCTTCGAGATGTCCACGGCGCGGGCGTAGCCTTTCGCCTCGATCAGATGAAGGATCTGTTCGAGATAGTCGTCCATGGCGATGGAGCCGCTGGTGCGCCGGGGAAGTGCCGTCATGAGAGGGAGAACCTAACGAACGGAATCCGGAAGGGAAAGCTCGGTTTTTTGGTAAAGCTCGGCATTGGTGGCTTGGACCAGTCGTTGGGCGCGAAAAAGGAGTTGGGGCAGCACCAACTCACGTCACCCCTTTCCGAAGATCTCTCAAGGTCCACAACAGCCCCTTCGCGCCGCTGCCGCTGCCTCTCATCGCCCGCGCGCCATCCTTCCGCTTGGCCCCGAACCGCTGCCGAGCACCCTCAAACGCATCATTCACAAAGCTTCGACTGCCGATCACCGCTCCGTCCGTGAAATAACGGACACGGCAGCGCAGCATTTTCCCGAACGGGATTTCTCCATCCAGATCGCGTTCCGTCTCTGCATCCTGCTTTGAAATTCCCTTTCGCAAGGTCTTCGCGACCAACTTACCATCCCGACCGACACTTTCCGAAAACCTTCCAACAGCTCCTGCCATCAGCAGTTTCCGGTATTCCCGCGAAACTCCGCTGGCCCAGAAATCGGCATCCGCGCCAACGCCCTGGTGCGCCCGCAAAGCCCGCACCAAGCCGGCCCGCGCGGTCTTTCCGTTGCCCTTCGAGCCGCCACCGATTGCCTCCCCGTAGCTGCTCCAGCGGTAATCCTCCGGGTCCTTCGCGATTCCAGCGCGGACCGGATTCAGGTCGATGTAGGCGGCGATGGTCTTCGCCGCCACCCCGCCTTCCACGATCAGGCTTTTGAAACGGTCTTCCCACAGCCGGCCTGTTCGGGAATGCGCCCGATTGTGCCACTGCGTATAGCGCTGCAAAAGTCCCTTCATGAACTCTCCCAAGTCATACATCCGGTAGGTGAAACGCTTGTGAATCGCCGCCACCGCCTCATCCAGCCCGCATAAGGCCACATAAACTGCCATGCGGGCATCCGCCAATTCCTTCG
>JAYWDF010000874.1:0-3282 GCA_043779985.1 Akkermansiaceae bacterium
TCCGGCCTGCTGCTCGCCGCGATCGCCACCGTAGGACTCGTCACGAGTCTCGGCATCGCCAAAGTTCCCGCAGCCGATCCCGGGAGGAAATTCAATTATAACATCATCGGCGAAATCCGCGACAACCTGCGAGTGATGAAAGCGGATCGCGATCTCTGGCGCGCTAACTGGGGGAACACCGCCTTCTTCTTTGTCGCCACGCTGGTGCAGATCAACCTCGCGTTGTTCGCTCAAAAGGTTTTCCACCTCAAGCCCACCGAGCAAGCCTGGTTGCAAGCCTCGCTCAGCCTCGGCATCGGCGCGGGCAGCATGTTAGCCGGCAAGCTTTCACGCGGACACATCGAATACGGACTCATTCCGCTGGGTGCCGGGCTGATGGCCGTGGCCGCCCTCGGACTGGGATGGCCTGGGCTCACGATGTCTCCCTTCGCGGCATGCTTGGCGCTGCTAGGGCTGGGTGGCGGACTCTTCATCGTCCCGATCGTGTCAGTGCTCCAGCACCGTCCTTCGTCCAAGATCAAAGGCGCGGTGCAGGGCGCGGCGAGCTGGCTGTCCTGGGTCGGCATCGCCGCCGCAGCCATGACCCAGACACTCCTGTCCAGTACGGCCCATTTGACTTACGCCCAAATCTTCTGGGTCTGCGGCGCGGTCGCGGGACTTGCCGGGATCTTTGTCACCTGGACCCGCCCACATGCCGTCTCCGGGATGCTGGCACGGTGGCGCGATCCGCGGAAGCACTCCTGAACGGAAGGCTCGTGCGCGGTTTCAGCCCGTCTCAGGACTTGGCGTTGTTGAGGATACAGTCGATGAACTGCTGCATGCGTTGGAGCTTATCCACATCGATCAGTTGGCGGCTGGTTGCGTTGTTCAGCCAGCTTTGGGCGAGATCCTCGGCTTTGGAGACCTTGCCAGCGGGCGCATTTTCGATCCGGGCGAGCTCGGAAAGCATCGCCGTGAGCGCGCGCTCGCAGCCGTGGCGGATGTCGTCATCCCCGGGAAAGGGAACGGACGCATCGCTCAACTCGCCGAGGACTTTAGTGATCAGCGGAAACCGAGCCATGGCCCGGTTGATTTTTTCCACGGATTCTTTGCGGGTTTTCTGAGGGGATGGACTAACAGGTTGGTTTGACATGGCGCAGATCAATTGGAGGCGACTATGAGACACCTGACTATAAATTACCAGTGATCAATTCGGCATTCTGCTAGCGCAAGATTCACTTCATCACGTGATTGACAGCCAAAAAATTTTGGTAGCAGGGCCCGCGCCAGGATGGCAGAGTCACGCCATGAGTGGATGCGAGGGTTTCATGCACCGGGCCATCGAGCTCGCCCGGGAGGGAATGCACCAAGGTGCCGGCGGGCCGTTCGGCGCAGTCGTCGTGAAAGACGGGACCATCGTGGGGGAAGGATGGAACCGGGTGCTGGCGACCCAGGACCCCACCGCGCACGGTGAGATTTCCGCGATCCGCGATGCCTGCACGCGGCTCGGGAGTTTTTCCTTGGAGGGTTGTGAAATTTACACAACCGGCCAGCCCTGCCCGATGTGTCTCGGTGCGATCCAGTGGGCCAGGATCCGGAAAATCCACTACGGTTTCCGGGTCGAAGATGCCGCGGCGATCGGCTTCGATGACACGGAGTTTTTCCGGCAAATGATGTTGCCGGCGGAGGACCGGGCAATTCCCTCTCACGAGCTCTGCCGCGAGGAAGCGCTTGCTTTAGCCGGGGAATACGGCCGCCTTCCTGACCGACAGCATTATTGAGAGGCGAAGTGAGCGGGGAAAAATCCTCGAAGACGCTTGCTTGACGAGTGACCCCGGCAGTGTGGAAACTACCTGCCATGGCATGGAGGATCGAAGAAGCGGTCGCCCACGGCGAAATTGACAACACCGTCGAGGGTCACACGACGGGCCGCATTTGGCTGGCCGGGCGGGACGAGCCTTTGATTCTATCGCTCAATGGCGATTGCTGGCGCGACCTCGCCGGGACCCGGCTGCAATTTGAGAACCCCGCGCCGAGAACCGTGCCGGACGCGGAGGCACTCGATGTGGACCAGATGGGCATCATCGGGGACATGACCGCCTCGCGAAAGAACAAGGTGCCTACAGTGGGCGAGGAGGAGCTGCACGAGCTCTATCAAAACCAACTCGATATCCCCTACGAGTGGCGGAACACGCTCTATCTGGAATGGTTCAGCGAAATCAACGGGCGGGTGGTCATCGAGACCTCCGACTTCGCCCTGAGCATTTCCCCCCATGAGTGGGAAATGGACGAGGACGCGGAAGATGCCCAAAAACTCGCCAACCTCAACTCGATGCGCGACTTCATGACCCAGGTCATCCGCCGCCGCAATCCGGACGGCCCGGAGCCCGAGCCGTCCGAGGTGCTCGACGAATTCGCCTGGGAAGAGCGCCTGAAAGAATCCGACCGCCTGACGGATGCCTATCAGGAGGTGCTGGAAAAGTACATCGAGGATGTCGACAGCGAGCAGAAGGAGGCCTTCGTCATGGGCTGGGACGGCCTGCTGGACGCCCTCGCGGAGCGCGATGAAGCGGGTGGCGAGGATTTCGCGGACGACGGAAGGAACTACGGGGCCATGGCCGATGAGTTTCTGGATTTTGAGGACGATGAGCTGGATGAGGACGACTTCAAGGATCCGGACGACGACTCATTCGACGACGAGGAGGATGAGGAAGACCATCCGCTGCAGGCCAAGGCCCAGGAGCTCGCGATGCGGGCCATGGACGTCATCGAGCGGGATGCCGGTCCGGGCACGCCGTCCTACCAACTGATCACCAATCTGCTGCAAGTGAGCGGGAAACTCGCAGGCGTGCTGTTTACCGGCGGTGGCTCTTACGAGCCGGAAACCGGGTTCGTCCTGGCCGTTCTCAAACGCTGCCTCAACTGGCTCAATGAGGCGGTGGGTGCCTGCCAACTGCTCATGAAGCTGGAGCGCGATGCCGACCAACGCGCCGCCCTGGAACACATCCGCACCACAATCTTTGAAGTCCGCGACAGTATCGTCGAGATGCGTCGTGAGCTCAAATAGTCGCGCTGCCGTCTCGGCTGCCGGGCTCTAGACGCCTGGCAATTGCGCGGTGGGCGCGCTGCTCACCACCACCTTCAGAGCCGTGCTTGCCCCGGGTGAAAGCGTGATTTTGTTCGCCGCGACATTGCCGGATTCCACACAGAGCATCTGCGGGTATTCGTCATCGCCGAAGTCGGGCATGCGCTTGGATTTCTCGATCCACGGATTCCAGACCACCGTGGAGTGCGAGCCGGATT
>JAYWDF010000875.1:0-9330 GCA_043779985.1 Akkermansiaceae bacterium
CCCACCTCGGATCGCGGGCCAGGTCAAGGAGGGGGGCGTATACGTTGCGATAGCCGATAGCCTTCGACTCACGGGCCACCACATCGCCGACGTGATGAACCAGCTCACGGTTCCATGTCGCGCCGAGCGAGATGTTGGCGGGAAAATTCACCGACTTCCGGTAGTTCGCCCCGCGCACGCCTTCGTTGGTATATTCCACCGGAATACCTAACCGGGTTTCCTCGATGAACCAGCGCTGGATTTCATTCAGCGCGCGGACCGTCGCTTCCGGAGTGGCGATGTGCGGATTGTCCGCATCGCCGGATCCCGCGACGCCATTGTGCATTTCATCGATGTTGGCGATGCCGTCCTTCCAGATCTGGTTTTTCCAGCCAAGAGTGGGCAGCGGATCCTTGAGCACCCGCCGGTAGCCGTATAAAGTTGCAAGCTGGCAGGTCTTCTCGTCGACGTTCATCCGCGCAAGAAGGTCCTCCACCCGTTTGTCCCTCGGCTGGGTGGCATCTTCGAAAACATCCTTGCTACCGTCCTTGTTGAAATCAATCCAACCTTCGTGATAGATTTCCTTCCTTGTGCCCGCATCGGCTGGCTTCGCAAGCGGCCCGGCGGAGAGGATCGTGACGAAGGACAAACCGAACACACAAGAAAGCTGTCGATACGGAATTCGTGAGTATCTCACGGAGAGAGCATAGGATTTCATAAAGCAAGGAAAGCGCATCGCCCGCCCATCAAGGGCGCTTCTGCGCGAACAACCAGGGAAGCAACCCCGGATCGGAGAAAGCGGAATCCCATGAATTGTGCGGAATACCGGGAAATTCGGTGTATTTCGGACTCCCACCCGCTTTCTTGAGCGCTTCGACCATCGAGCGGGTGCGTTCGACGTGAATCGTCGGATCCTTGTCGCCGTGGAAGGTCCAGACCGGCATTTTCGCCAACAGCGGCGCGGTGGAATTGTCGGCACCGCCGCAGATGGGCACGGCTGCGGCAAACCACTCCGGATGGCGGGCGGCGAGATCCCAGGTGCCGAAGCCGCCCATGGAAATCCCCATCACATAGACGCGGGAAGGATCGACGGGCAGCGATTCGATCAACGAGGGCACCAGCTCGATCACCGACTCCATCGGATCGCTCGGTTCCTTGGGTTGCTGATGGGGATTGGCATCGCCCCATTCCACCTCCACCCAGCGCTTGCCGTTAGGACATTGGGGGAAAATGACGAACGCAGGATTTTTCGCTCTGTTGCCAGGATTCGAAAACAACGTCCCACCATGTCGGAGTTGGCTGGCGCTATCGTCCCCCCTCTCACCCGCGCCGTGGAGGAAAATTACCAACGGGTAACTGACTCCGGAGTCGATCTTCGTCGGTGATAGAATTCGATAGAGCAGAACGCCTCCCGGCCCGGTGAATGTTGCAGCCGCGTAGTCATCAGCCGCCCGGGCGGTGACTACAACCATGAAAGTGATGAACAGGGAAAGAAGTCGCATGTTACACTGAAACGGGATCACGGTTGCTCTGCTTTCACCACCGGCGGAATGAATTCCTCGACAGCGCGGAAGTCGACCCGGCCCGTCACCGGATTCACGAAAAAGAACACATACGAGCGTACCATGTCGTCCACCGGCCAGCGGGTGTTGCTCAGGACCCGGTCGCCCTTTTCCTCGCGCACCCCGAAGCCGACGTCATAGAAGTTCTCCGAACGCGCGCCCTCCGGATGAAGCACCAGGCCCTTCGCCGGTTCCAGCGAGAATTTCGCGGTCCCCACGTAGCCGAGAACGAGCTTCGGGCAATGGTTGTAGAAATAAACATCGCCCTGCCGGAAACTCGTGTCGTCGGAACGGATGACGATCGGTTTAAAACCGCCCTCTTTCGCCGGCACCAGAATCACGACAAACGCCTTGCCATCTTCCGGCAGCACGATCGTCGCGAGCGGGACATCCGGTGTGGTCGCACGCAGGCTGAACGTGCGGGCGAGAGGATTGAAGGGAACCGAAAGATAGTTCGAAGGCAGATCGAATGCTTCCGAACGCTTGTCCTCGACCGCCATCACGACTTTTCCAATATCCTTCGGACTGCGCTCCGCAAGGAACCTGATCTCCAGATCCCGGGAAACGGCGGCCTGTGCGAAAAGGGCGCAGGGCAGGAAACACACAGCTAGTATTAGCAAACGGATCATGGGTTTGAATGGTGGGTTTAAACTTCGCCTGCGGTCAACCAGCGGAATGAGACAATCCGATAGCGGCGGCCGAAGGTCTTGTTGACGGGTTTCAGGAGCGTGGTTGTGGTTTCGGGAGGATCGGAGGGATCGACAAAAGTCGCGTCGCGCTGGATTTCCGCCTCACACCACGCCCTTGCGATCACCTTACCGTTGGCATCGAGGCTGTCGCCATAGGCGCGGATCAGGAAGGTGTCCGAACGGGCGGAGAGATACGGGGCGATCGGGTTCAAAATATCAGCCTGTTTCACCACACCCGGGATACCATAGGCGGAAGCGCCGTTCTCGGCTTCGGGAAACGCAAAGCCACGGCCGGGACCCGAGGCCGATATGGCACGCGGGCCGTCGTTGAATGCGGAATTGATAGAGACCCCCGGAGAATCCAGCGCGCTCTGGATCGCACCGCTGCGAGCGAGGGTCTTGTCGCTGCCGGGACGGCGGTTGACGAAATCCGACAGGCTGATGAACGGGCCGCGCTTGCGGACTTCCTTCACAACCGCCTTGGCAAGTTCGGTGATCTCCGCGTCGGTCATGACCCGGCGGCCGACCCATTGCGCGCTGTTCACCACGTCGTCGAGGTCCGCACCTTTCGCGATCTGGTTTTCCGGTGCGAACAACGACAGCACGGGGATACCTTCCGCCGCCTCGATGGACTCCAATCCGGTGACGCCACTGCGCGTCACCACTTTTTTGTCCTTCAGACCGGACAACACCGTTTTCCATGCTTCAACCGACGTGGAGTTGATATTGAACATTCCGTCCGCCACCATGTAGGACGCCATCAGCAAATGAGCATTGGTGCTGGGCCCGGTACCTGAGAACAGCTTTCCAATCACATCATCGGCGGTCTCACCTCGCAGTGTGGACAAGTAGCGGCTGTTCGGAAGCGGCTTGATCTGTTCGAGGAAATCACGGGCCACTTTGACCTGCTCGCGCTTGCTGGAGTAGGTCGGTGCGGTCTGCGGCGCGACACTTGATAGAAACCACGCGTCCCACAGCGCTTCGTTGGCGAGATAGGAATGGTCCGCCAGTGGCCGGGGACCATCCAGCTTCGACGAGGTTTTGTCCGGAGGTATCACCGAGCACGCCATGGAGTTTCCAATCGCATGACTGATCTCCGGCAGCATGGGCACGTTGGCGATGGAGGACAGCGGGGTGAATCCGTTCGCCACGGAATCCTGAAAGGACGCCAGCGAATTGAGCGGCTCGCGGGGAATCGAGTGGGTGGTGATCGTGCTGTTTCCGGTCTGCGCCGAGGCACCTCCGCCGAAGTACGACTGCCCCACGGCGTTCACCGCGATCTTCCTGAAATCATTGAGCGCCTCGATGCGGACCTCGAACGGCAGCGTCTCCAGTTCGTCGGCGGTCAGAGTCTGAAAGTCGTTAGTCAGCGCTTTCGGATTGAAGCGGCTGAGGAAACGACAGGGGCGCTCGGAGTCGGTCTCCGTCTTGGCGGCGAATGAAAAGCGCATGAACGGCTCCTTACGGCCATTGATCTGTTGGAAAGTCAGCGGCCGGGTGTCGGCGGGTTTGATCTTGTCGAAAAACTCCGGCCGATCGGTCGCCTGAAGGCGTGTGAGGGGCAAGCCGTCGATCTGGTCGATCGACAGGCCTCCCACGTCGAACGACTCGGAGCCGTTGACGTCCTTGTAATATACCCCGTTTCCTGTTAGAATCCAGTCCCGGGTTCCATATGAAGTGATCTTGTTCGGTTTGATCTCGTAAGTGAAGGTCTCGTTGCCGGTTGAGTCGATGTAGGTGGCGGGGGTGCCCTCGACATTGGTCTGGATGTCGAACGCGATGCCGCCGCCGAAGTTCCAGCCCGATTGGGCGTTGATGAAATTCAACCCCGCCTTGTAGGGAGTGATCGCCGTGTTCGCGCCTTGCGACGTCATCAGCACCTCGCCCGGTTTCAACACGATTGGCACGGTTTTGCCGACGAGCATGGTGAGGTATTGCCAGCCTTTGTCACTGCCCCCCAGGATGCGGCAGAGACTGACCTTCGATTCACCAGAGGGGCGCTTGATGGTAATGTCATAGGGTATCTGACAGAATTTGACGGAGTTGAAGACCGGCGTGACCACCACCGGAACGTCGAGCGGATTCCACCACGTGACGACAGGATCCACCACCACCGCCAGCCGGTTGACGACTTTTCCGCTGACCGTGACGGGATGCGAGTAGAACGAGAGAAGCGTCTGATAAGAAATGACTGCCGGCTGCTTGTAGAGTTGCTCCGGATCCTTAAGCATGTCCGCCTTCTTGGCCTCGACCTGAAGATAAGGCGTGCTGGCGTTTATTGCTCCTCCGGTGGTGTAGGCATAGGAGCCGCCGGTCTTGAGTTCTTTCCAGAGATTGTAATAGAGCCACAATTCCGATTCATTGATCCCTGCCTTGCCGCCGACGGTATATAGCGCCTTTTTGGGAGCATCCGCTACCGGCTTCTCCAGATAAAAGGAGAGATCCTGGCGGAAGCCACCGCTGCGGACGTTGGTCAACAGGCCGACCGAATGCGCCGCCAGATCATGAAACAGCGGCTTGGGCGTGGCCGGAGTCGATGCCAGCAGCTCGCCTTGTTTCCAGCCGGTCAGCAACCCAAGACGCGGGTCGTTCGAAGCCAGGTTCTCGAAAGGAGTCTTGCCATCCGACGTCGCCGCCACTTCGGTCGCGTTGCGTGGGGCGGATTGCAGGGCACCGCGGGTCGAGGCCACGTCGTTTGTTACCGTACTTGCAGGAGTTGCCATCGCCGCCTTTACCCCTTGGTCGCCAACCCACCAGGCATAGCGGGAACCCAGCCCGCCGCTGACCTTGCAGGTCACCATCGGCGCGGTGACTTCACCATTGTTATTGGGCAGACTGCCGACACTGCCGGGGCCGACCAACTGGACGAGTTCGCCTTGGGCCGTGCTGGATTTGGCGAAGTCCAACGAATGGATTTCCGAGTCCGCGCCGGACACCAGCCAGGAGCGGAAAGTGGGCGTTGGCCGCGTGGTTTCACTATCCAGCCACGCCCGGTAAACCCCGGTCCAGTTCCGGCGCTTGGGGTCGGCAGCAGTCTTGTCGCCGCTGGTGCCGTCGGCGACCTGGTCGGCGGTGGCGGTCACCCGCTGGTCCGGACCGGTCTCCGTCTGCAGAGCTCCGATAGCGAACTGTAGTGCCAGCCGTGCGTTCGCCCGGGCCATCGCGGTGGCGTGGCCCTGGCCGCCCGCGCGGAGGGAAATCGACGAAAGGGATAGGAAGCCAAGCGCGATGACGGTCAAAAGGATCATCATCATCAGGGTCACAATCAGGACAAAACCCGCCGATCTCTTGCCCCAGAACCGCTTGCGACGTGGGGATGGATTTCTCCTGCGATCTCGATGGAATAGACTTATCAACTGGAGAGGATGGGTTGCTTTGAATGAGACGGTGGTGAAAACCCCGCGAAATGGCCTTTGAGGCTCTCGACCATCCCCGCTCCACCATCAATGGTCAATATAGCCAATTAGCCAGTTACATTTTCCGCACCAACCATGCAGCCTTTCGGAGCGATTTTCGCCGCCATTCCCATTCGACCCATCCCACTCGAGGTTCCCATCCCATCGTTTTCACCACGCAAACTCATGACAAATCCGCCCCCTCCGTGCAACAAGCGCTTCGCCTTCATCTCCGTCACCGCTCTTTTCTTCATGTGGGGCTTCATCACCTGCATGAACGACCTGCTCATCCCCAAGTTCAAGGCGGACTTCGATCTGAACCAAAGGCAGGCAAACATGGTCCAGTTTGCATTCTTCGGTGCGTATTTCCTGGTTTCCCTGATCTACTTTCTGATCTCCGCCGCCAAGGGAGACCCGATCAACAGGATCGGTTACAAAAACGGTCTGGTGCTAGGACTGCTTGTTGCCGGTGCCGGTTGTTTTCTGTTTTATCCGGCGGCGGACACCCACCAATTCGCGCTCTTCCTCGGCGCGCTTGGCCTGCTTGGCGCCGGAGTGACGATCATTCAGATCGCTGCGAATCCCTATGTGACGATCCTCGGGCCCGAAGAAAGCGGATCGTCGCGTTTGAACCTTGCACAAGGATTCTGCTCACTTGGCTACGTGATCGCGCCGTTCGTGGGTGGAATCCTGCTCTTCGGATCGGATGTTTTCAAGGGGACCAACAAGGTGGGCTTGGAGTCACTCAAGGCACCCTACGTCGGACTCGGGATCGTATTCGTCGTAATCGCCGTGATTTTCAAAATGATCTCTCTCCCGAATTTCACCCAGGAAGGCAAGGTCGAGCCGGGCATCACCGCCTTCAGGCACAAACATTTCGTTTGGGGCTGGCTGGCCATCTTTTTTTATGTCGGCAGTGAGGTCACGATCGGCAGCATCCTCATCAACTACCTGGGTGACAAGGGCGTGATGGGACTAACCGAAAGCGAGTCGGCCAAATATCTTTCCTTCTGCTGGGGTGGATTGATGATCGGCCGCCTCATGGGTGCCATCTCGCTCGGCGACATCAGGCAGTCGAAAAAACTCCCCTACATGGTCCTCGCGGCCGTGGTTTCCACCGGGATCATCTACGCCTGCGCGTCGTTCAAGCAATTCCTCACCACCGGCCAGCACATCCATCCGCTGGACATCATGCCCTTCATCGGGCTCGTCGCCATGAGCTTCGTGTTCTTCTCTATCGGAAAATCCAGCGCCGGCCGGATGATCGGCCTGTTCGCCCTCGTGGCGGCCGCATTGACGGTTTTCTCGATGAGCACCCATGGCAGTTACGCGCTGTGGTCGATCCTCGGCATCGGCCTGTTCAACTCCATCATGTGGTCGAACATCTTCAGCCTCTCTATCCGGGGACTTGGCAAGGATACGAGCCAGGGCAGTTCGCTGCTCGTGATGATGATTGTCGGCGGTGCGTTGATGCCGC
Source organism: Akkermansiaceae bacterium (assembly GCA_043779985.1). Taxonomy (GTDB): domain Bacteria; phylum Verrucomicrobiota; class Verrucomicrobiia; order Verrucomicrobiales; family Akkermansiaceae; genus Luteolibacter. Next base: position 7,103 of record JAYWDF010000875.1, read on the forward strand.
TCGCCCAGGGCTGGTTGACGGACACCTACGGCATCCGCGCCTCGTTGGGCATCGTGCTGCTCGGTTACATCTATCTAATTTTCTTCGGCTTCTTCGCTCCCAAGGCAAAGGGAAGCAATGGAGACGGGATCAGGGCAGGAACCGGCCATTGATTCAGGAGAGCTAACCCATCCGAAATGACGACGAAGCCCACAGACGATTCTCGCACGATTATGACACTCGATGCGGGCGGCACAAATTTCAAATTCCCCGTCATTCGGGGGAAACAGACGGCCAGCCAGCCCTTCCCGTGCACTCAAACTCCGGCCATCTTGATGCCTGTTTGGCAACGCTGGCGGACGGGTTTATAAAAGTCCGCAAATCCCTGACGGATGCCCCCATCGCCATCAGCTTCGCCTTTCCCGGTCCGGCTGACTATCCCCGCGGCATCATCGGCGACTTGGGCCCCCCCGGTTTCCGGGGTGGAGCGGCAGGCGACGCGATTGGCAATGCGTTCGCATTAATTGACGGCCACGCAGTGATCGGCGGTGGAGTCTCCGGGCCTTGGCCCTTGTTCCTGCCATCGTTGGTGGGCGAGTTGAACGGCAACTACATCGGACCTGACGGGTATTTGTTCCGGCGTCTCGCATCCGCAGTATTCAGCCTCGAAAATCCAGTCCAACTCGATACCTTTCTCAAGGCGGCAGACCCACACGATAGCCCCCCCCCGGACCTCGTCACTCGCACGCACCACGATGCATCGTGCGATGTGAAAAAGGCAGCAATGCCACCGGGAAGCCTAGTGTCGTGTAAAATTTTATTTGTCAGTTAGTGAATTTTGAAATTGTACTATTTTGAGTGTGTATACAATCGGACAGGTGCCCGCCAAATTACACCGAATCAAACTATCGAAATCTGAACGTCATGAACTCGAAGCCCTCCGCGATCAAAAGCGAGGCAAGGCTTCGGGCATCATACGTGCGGTCGCCTTGTTGCTCTCCGACGAAGGGCCGTATGGTCCCGCCATGAAAGATGCGGAAATTCAGACGCTGACCGGACTTTCCATCCGCAACCTCGAACGTCTCCGACAGCGTTGCTGCGAGGTCGAGCCTCTCACAGCCCTCGCTCGCAAGCCTCGCGCCACTCCGGGGCGTGAGGTCAAAATCACCGGCGAGAGGGTGATCACAGGTCGAACTTGGATTTAGTGTTGTGACCAAATCATAAGCCTCGAATTTCGGGCATGAGATTTTTTGCGGGCTTCCATGTCCAGTTTTTTCCGCTGCTAAGGCATTGTGCCACAAGGACCCACCAAGCCTGGGACAGGCTCTAGATAGGAACTGGCCGCGCGGACATCCGCCGTTTGATATCACATCCACCTTTTTCCTATCGCGCGGGCCGGCCGGATTGCGCGAGTTGGGGATGTTTCATCTGTTGATAGAAATCCGCCATGATGGAGTCGCGGTTGAAATTTTCCCAAATCACGATCTTGCGCGGGTTGTCCGGTCGTTCGCTCCAGCGACCGTCCTTGAGAATGGGAGCGGGTATGTCGCGAGGATTTGCCCAATTGACGTTTTTAACAATGGCGACGGCGGCCATGTCATAGAGGGAACGCGAGGGGGGATCGCCGTTGAGTTTGACGTTCTTGAAAAGGCTGACGGAGTAATCCCCGAAGCAGGTGAACCGGTCGCCGTGACGACCGGCGACCGGCGGATCGATTGTGGGGCCCGCACCGGGCATGATCCGCCGGATTTCCTCCAAGGTGGCCCGGACGGCGGCGGTTCCGGAAGGTTTGCCCGAGCGAACAAGAGCGATCTCGAAGTCGACACTCGTGTTCAGAATGTAGTTCAGCGCGGGCTCGTCCTCGTCCTGATTGTATTCACCGGGTTCGGGGTAGTTGGAACCGAGCCAGACGATGCGGAGTTTGGATGCGATCGCGGGATCTTTGGCCAGGGCGAGGGCGATGGTCGTCAGCTTGCCGATAGGAATCAGAACCAACCGGCGCTCGTCGGAGTCTCGGGCCCGTTGGATGATGAAATTGACCGCCGCGGCTCCGTCGAAATCCGGGCGATCAAGCTGCCCCTTAATGTCGTTGAAGGCCTTGTCGGCTCCGGGAATGACGGGGATGGCGGAGTCCCCGCCGCAGAGGCTGACCACACGCCGGGCCTCGGCGACGTGTTGGTCCAGGCCACCGCCATTGCGGGTACGGTTCACGGTGATGCCCTCGACATCGAACGCGCCGCCGCTGAAAA
>JAYWDF010000876.1:0-9330 GCA_043779985.1 Akkermansiaceae bacterium
GCTGCTGCCGAGCGTGGCAAGTTAGTGTTGCCGGGTAAGCCGGTGCAAACCGGCCGCCAGATCGGCCCGGCGGAAGTCGAGCGCCTCGCCAAGCGCTGCGGCATTGCAGGTCCGTTTCTACAAACCGAAGACCTGTTCCGCGGCTCGGTCGCCGCCACACCGTTAGAAATGTCGGTCGGCCTCGCCACCCTCGGCAATCAAGGGAAACGCGCCCGTCCCTATCTCATCAAGGAAATCCGCGATGCCTCCGGCGAGATCATTTACACCGCCAAGCCCGTCTTGAGCGCGGCCCTCAGCCCGGCCGCCGCGCTGGATGCGACCAGCGTGCTGCAACGCTCCGGAGGCACCCGCTGCTTCACCGGCGCCACCGGTTCCGAGCGCGACGCCTGGACCCTCCGCCTCGGCCCCGGCGGCGCGACCGCCATCTGGCTGGGCTTCGACAAGCCCGCCGCCATCGCCCGCGAGCCACGCCTCAAGTCCCTCCTCGATGAGTTCGTAAAACGTCTGGGCAACAACTGACAACACTCCACCTCTTCAAATTCATGGGACCCATCGGAATGCCTGAAATCGTCATGATCTTCATCGTGCTGGCGCTGCTCGCCGTGCCGGTGGTCATCGTCATCGGCCTAGTCTGGTATTTCGGCTCGCGGAACAAACCACCCCAATTGCCCCCCGGCCCCTCAAGGCCCCAGGACCGGCTTGCAGAGCTCGACGCCCTTCGATCCAGGAATCTCATTTCCGACGCGGAACACGAGGAGAAGAGACGGCAGATCCTGAGAGATATCTAACTCAGGAATCCCGATGTAATGAGTACCCACTGCGGAGGGCTGGCCCTACTTTTCCGGGCTGCGGTGGGTATTGCAGCGCACCGAGAATCCGCGTTTAAGGACACCCGCATCAGCGAGGCCTACTTCCGGGGCACGGTCCGGATGCACTGAGTGGTTTATGGTCGGACCCGCCTCCCTCGCCATTGCTCTTGCTGTCGGGCACCCGGTCGTGAAAACTGAGCGGCGATTTGGCAACGATCCGAAATACTCAACTCGACGGATGGCGGGCCTTCGCGGTGCTGGGGGTGATGTGGCTCCACTGGGTGCCGGCGAAATGGCGCGGGCCGTTTCCCTTTGAAATCGGGCTGTTCTTTTTCCTCACGCTGACGGGATTCCTGATCACGCGAATCCTGCTGCGCGAGCGGACCTTGGCCGAAGCCGCCGGGGGAGGAAACTGGCGGGCGAAAGCCTACCTGCAATTCCAGAAGCGACGCATGATGCGGATTCTCATTCCTTGCTACGTGGCGATGCTTTTCGCCATCGTCGTCGGGGCCCCGGATATCCGGCGGCATTTCCTGGCGTACTTCGGGCATTGGTCGAATTTCCACATGGCCTACATGACCGGGTGGCCCTCGGGCACGGCGCACTACTGGACGCTGGCGATCCAGATGCAGTTCTATCTGGTATGGCCGCTGGTCGTCTATTGGACACCGCGGCGGTGGCTTGCTGCTGCGTTTCTGTTATTCGTGGCACTGGCTCCCTTGTCGCGCTGGGCTCTCGCGCGATGGGTTCCGGAAATCCATCACAGCCAGGCGATCACAACCTCGTCGCTGGATTATTTCGGAATCGGCGCCTTGTTAGCGCTCTTCATGGAACAAGGCATGAAGGCGGGCGACGCCCGGCTGAAATGGGGCGCATGGGCCGCGTTCTGCGGGTATGTGGTGCTCTATGTTCACAGCGAGCTGGGCAAGCCGGTCGAGGGATTTTGCTATATCCAGCAGACCCTGGTCTCGGTGGCCTTTGCCGGACTCATTTCATCCACCTTGGCGGGGTTCGGCGGAATCGTGGGGAAAACTCTGGATCATCCGGCCGTCCAACAGATCGGGCGCTTGAGCTTCGGATTGTACTTGTTCCACACGCCGGTGCCGCTGTTCCTCGGGTATGTGATGCCGTGGCTGTGGGGGTCGTTTTTCAGCGGGCTTTGGCAGATGCTGCGTTTGGGCGTCTTCGGCCTCACGTCGTGGGGCTTGGCCTATCTATGTTGGCGCTATCTCGAATCGAGACCACCCCATGCTAACAAGAATGCTGCTGCAGGTTCTCCAGATCGATGAACTCCAGAGCTGACTCATGGGTCGCCTCCAGAACCACTTGCGGCGCGCATCCGGCCTCGAAGGCTTCCTGCCAGCGCGACGCGCACAGACACCATTGATCGCCGGGCTTGAGTCCGGGGAACGCGAATTCCGGGCGCGGCGTGCTCAGATCGTTTCCGCGGAATTTTGAAAACTGGAGAAATCGTTCGTGTACCCGGACACAAACGACATGCACCCCTTGGTCGCCCGCTCCGCTGCGGCAGCACCCGTCGCGGTTCCAACCCGTGAGCGGATCGAGCGAGCAGGGCTGCAGAACGGAGCCGATGACATTGCGGGTTTCGATGGCCATGTGAGGAGGATACTCCGGAGACGCCGCAGGTCCAAATGAAGAATCCCCGCGCGATGGAATTAGTTGGCCCGCACCTTCGGCATCTTGCATTCTTGGATGTTCGACTCTCCTGTCGGCGTCCAGACCTGGCTCGGAATGACATGCCCCACCAACACCCCCGGCGTGACGGCGCACTCGATGAAGCAAGGCTGCGCCGCGGTGACGTTGAATTTCTTCTTATGAGTCCACTCGGTCTTGATCGAGATCTCGTGGGTGCCCGCGGATTGGTCCGAGTAGATGAATCCTTGTCCCTCCGAGGTCCCTATCACCTGGTTGTCGATTTTCACCGAAGGCTTGACGCCGAACCCAAGACTGCTGGGCCGATAGACAAACACCCGACCCTGCCCCTTCGCGATGGGAGGAAGTTTCGGCTTCATTTCCGCATAGGTCGGTCCGCTTGCGCAGCTGACAAAACCCAGCGCTGCAGCGGCGAGAACGAGTGATAATACAGGACGGGAAAGGCAGGTGGTATTCATGTGCGCGGACCCTGTCTGGGAATCTCCGATCCGACAATCTATTCGTTAGTATTTCTCCTGAGGCCGGCACGACAGTCCCGGGCTTGCGCGGGGGGGCAGAAGCAGCCAGAGTTACTGGATTGGAAACGATTTGGAAAAACGATCTTCCCGAGAGATTCGACCCCATGACGGTCAAGGAGTTGCGCCAGAGCCTGCGGCGTGGCAGCTTTGTCTATCCGTTTTTAGGAATCCAGCTGCTTGCGGTGCTGGCGATGACGGCGGAGTTCCAGATCGGCCATGCCGCGGAGACTTCGCAATACACCGGCGCGCTCAACTTCTGGCTCCTATGGACTTCCGGGCCGTTCTGGATGGTGGTTTCCGCGATCTGCCTGCTGGTCATGCCGCTGGGCGGGGTGGTGCTGATGGGACAAGAACTCGAGGAGGGAAATCACGAGCTACTCCTGCTCACGAAGTTAGATCGATGGAAGGTCGTCATCGGCAAATTTGCCACCCTGTGGGGATTGTCCACGCTCACTTTTGTCTCACTGTTGCCCTATGTGGTGGTCCGCTACATGGTCGGCGGCATCGAGTGGTGGCATGAGGCGGCTTGCGCGGGAACGGTTCTGGGTGGTTCCGCGATGGTCAGCGCCGGGGCGATCGGAGCATCGGCCTTCAAGCGCATCGGTGCGCGGGTGGGAGTGCTCGTGCTCTACCTGGGATCCATGATCGCCGGGTGCGGCATCCCGCTATTCGCAGTCGGCGCGCGAAGTGGCGGCTGCGGCTGGCTTTATCATTTCACGGCGCTGGCCGCGGTGATTTCCTACTCATGGGTGGGGCTGGCGTTGGCCCGCTCGCGCTTGAGGCTGTCGCTGATGGCCTATGAAATGAATCCCAGCGGAATGATCATCGGGCTGATGGTTTTCGCGCCCTTCGTCATCGGGTTGGTGACGGCCATTACGATCGGCTGGGGTGGAGCAGTGGGGCTCATCGGCCTGGCAATCATCGCGGTGCGAATGGACGTGACGCCGAAATCCCCCAAATGGAGGCCACCGCCAGCTCCGGATTTGCCGCCGGCGATGAGGAATTAAGAGAGCGCCCGCTGGGTCCGCGGACTTGCCTTGGGAACTGCGATCCTACTTTTCGGCAGGAACGGGACGATCAATGAGGCCTCGAAATCGAACACCTCGGAGAAATCCTCCTTTTTGTCCGAGTCCTGTTTGCCGAAGACTTGCTCCTCGATGAGATGGAAAACCATGTCGCCAAGGTCCTGACACTTGCGGATGCTCCACTCGGTCATGAGCGTGGAAGCCATCGGGCCGAATTGCTCGAGCGCGTAGTCCCGGCAGCCGGCGAGCAGCTCCGGGCCGCTGACGTGACGGGCTTGGCCGCCGTTCGACTCCGCGATCCGTTTGAGAGTGAAGTCCAAGGCGTCCTTGAGAAAAAAGTAGGCATGCGGGTCAAAACGCTTGTCGCGCTTCAAGATCGAAACGACGGATTGCTCGAATTGCATGGCCTGCATAGGCACGAATCATGCAGAAACCGGCCTCAGTGTCAAAGCGGTTTAAAAAAGAGCCAATTGCGAGTCGCAACATCGACAAGGGTGCCCCAAGTAATGCCGCCTCTCGACGCTTTTTGGTGGGCGTTTCGGTTCGGCCTGATCGTTAAACCCGAAGACTTTTACAACCCTTGGTCCATCGCCAACCCAAACGATCGCGCCACCCGCTTGAATGGGCTTTTTAAATTGTTCCCAAAACCGCCGAGTATTGGGCCAAGGACGTTCTTGAAGTCCCGGCTAATTATCTCAGGGGTGCATTCTGCAAAGCGGGCTGGCATGGGGGCGGGGTGCGCTTTAGGCTCTCAACATGATCGCTACCTTCACCTTGGTTCTTGAGACTTCCACGCCGCAGGCCTCGCTGGCATGCATCGCGCCGGACGGTGGCCTGGATCAGCGCGACTTCACCAGTGACCGCAGCCACAACGCGGTATTATTCACCCCGCTCAAGGAACTGCTGGATGCGCGTGAGGACTCTCAAATCAGCCTTGTCCTCGTCGGCAGTGGCCCGGGAAGTTATAGCGGCACTCGTGTGGGCATCGCCGCGGCGCAGGGCGTTGCGATCGTCGCGGGCTGTCCGGCCGTGGCGGTGCCATCGATCCTTGCGGTGCCAGCCGCTGAAAATGGCGGAGCCTGCCTGGCCATCGGCGACGCACGGCGGGGCAGCTACTGGACCGCGAGAGTGGGGAACTACCAGCTCGATGGAGTGCCCGAACTCACTGATGCGCGCGGGCTCGAGTCGATCGTTTTAAATACGCTCAGTGCCGGGATTCCGGTTTTTTCATTTGAGGATCCAAGTCGCTTCCCGCTGCCCCCCGAGCTAGGCGACCAAGTGCGCCTCGAATTCCCAAGCGCAGGGCGGCTCTGGGAGGCATGGAGCGCAAGCCCGCTTGAAACTCGCCAGCTCTGGAGCGCGGCACCACCCCAGCCGATGTATCTCAAGCCACCCCACATCACTCCAGCCAAGCGTCCATGGCTGGTACAGCCTCAGTCCTGACGTTGCCAGACAGTGACCAAGGAGGTGGTCCACTGGAACTTGCGGGCGGTTTCACGAATCAAAAACGGTTCATCCGCTTGCCGAAGCAGGGTGAAATTCTCCGAGAGTATTTCTTCCAACCAAGCGAGAGTTCCCTTCTGTGGCCAGTTCTCGCGCGGGGTGAATTCCTCAAGCCAAGTACAAGGAGTGGCCAGGACAAGCTCGCCCCCGGGTTTTACCAAAGCGGGAAGGCGGGCTAACAAGCGTTCCGGCTCGGGAAGACGGCACAGCAAATTCGCGGCGTGCACCCGATCAAAAGCACCGAGTCCGGCAGGTAGGCGCATGGCGTCCCCTTGGAGGAAATCGAGCTTGGCAGCATCAATCCCGGTGGGGAGTCGAGCCGTAAGAGGAGTCACGAGCGAGGCCTCCTCGCGGCGCTCGTAGGTGATCACCTCACCGTTGCGCAAGGCTTCCGCCGCCTGGATGAAGGCATGGGAAAAATCAATGCCGAGCACCTCGCCGCAGGTGCGGGACATCTCAAATGCCGAGCGTCCCACGGCGCAGCCCAGGTCCAAGCCACGCGCCACGACCGTCGGTGAGAAATGCGCGGCCGTGCGCAGCGGAAAATCCAGGGCCTCACGCATGCCGGCAGGCCAGGCCCGGCAAGACGGCAGAATCTCGTCGGACGTGCCGAAGTGAAACAACAGATACTCTGCTAGAATTTTGTCAGACTCGTAAATTGCGCTCATCGGTTGGTGCTGTAATCCGGTCCGGAGAAAATGCAACCGGTCATGCCGGAATCAGAGCTTGGCTTTCCGCTCCGCCTCATCCACTCGCGAGAAACCGGCCTGGGCTTCCAACAACGAAATCTTCTCGTCCCGGTTCGTATCATAGAAATCGATGATTTTCGCGGGTGCAAGGCCGCTGATTTTCTCCGCCTGTTTGAGCTCCGAGGCGACGAGGTAGCCGTCGCCATTATCGTCCCAGCGATCGAACTTCTGAAGCAGGCCGACCATCTGCCGCTCAACCTTGGTTTTCGGAGTGATCGGTCCCGGGCCCGTCGCACAGGAGACGAACGCAAGAATCAGGGAGAGGCAGAGCGGTTTCATGGTGATTTGAAGTTGGCGGGCGCACGGGGATCGGGCAAGCTCGGATCTCGCTCATGCAAATCCGTCTCATTGTCGCTGGTAAGCCCGCTCTCGCCTATGCGAAGGCGGGCGTGGAAGAGTATTTGAAACGGTTGTCGCGCGCGGGCGGACATGAGCTGGTTGTGATCAAGGCGGGCAGTCGCGACGAGGTTTCCTCAAGACTGCTAGAGCGCTCGCAGGGCTGCTTCAGGATCGCCCTAGACGAGCGCGGCGAGTGCTTCAGCACCCGCAAGTTCGCCGACAAACTCGATGCCTTGGAAATGCGGGGTGACGTGAAAACCGTCGCATTTCTGATCGGAGCGGCGGACGGACACAATCAAGCCTTGCGTGAACAATGTGACCTGATTCTCACACTTTCGCCATTCACCCTACAGCACGAGCTCGCGCTGCTGGTGCTGCTCGAACAGCTCTATCGAGTGGCCTCCTTGAAAAGCGGATCGCCCTATCATCGGGATTGATCCACGGCAAGAATCAGCGACGATACTGGTTCTGAGGCATCATGCCGAACTGCCCCTGACCTTGTCCCGCGACCGGGCTGTTCCAAGGGATCTTGCTGGTCTCTGAGACCGGACCCACCGGCTTTTTCTCGGGTGCATCCGCGCAAGAAATCATGCCAATGCCGGCGGCGAGGACGAGGAGAAACAGGGAAACGGTGCGCTTCATGCCCGAGCATAAAAAAAGCTCCGCGGCTTGCAAGCCTGCGGAGCTTTTCGAAAGAAATAAACGGATCAGTTGGTGGCCGGCTTGGCAAGGATCACGCGGTCGCCGGGCTGGAGGCGCACACCCACGGCGAGGCTTTCAAGCTCGATCTCGGCGATCGTTTGCGTTGGCTCGATGGACGAAGGGCGAACCCGACCGATCGTGCGGCCATCGCGCTCCACCAATAGCGAGGTTTGCGGAGTGAAGCCCGAGTTCGAGCCAGCCCCGATGACCAGGAATCCCCAGTCTTGATTGACCGCGGTAACGACCGCTTCCATTGAGTTGCGGGCGATGTGCGAGCTCCGCTCGACCATCCGCTTGGCCAGGCGGTCCAATTCCGCACGGGAAGTGGCGAGGCTCTTTTCTGCGGCGCTGCCGAGGACTTCGAGTTCTTCGAACTTCGTTTGCTTGGCCTTCTTGTCGTCCTCGATCTGTTGGATTTTCTCAGGCAGGGTGTCGAGAGTGACGCCGCCACCGAGTGAGGAAAGGATGGTGTTGACCTCGGCGAGGGCCTTCTCCAACTGGGCAAACTCTTCGTCCTGGGCTTTCAGGTCGTCGTTGAGCTTCGCAATGTCGTTGGTGAGGGCGCTGCCGGACGACTTGAGGGAGGAGACGCTCTGGGTCAGTAATTCCTGCTTTTCTTGGGAAGCCGCGAGGAGCGCCTTCTCTTTCTTGATGCCGGTATCGGCAACGTCGGCATCAGCAGTGACCTTCTTGTTGGAGTCGATGGTGGCGATCCGGTCGGCTTGGAGCACTTCAAATTTCTTGGAGTGATCGAAGGAGAAAAAGGCAGCACCGCCGGCAACGAGAATGGCGACAACGTAAAGAATGGCTTTCATGAGATATCTTTAAAGGGGTTTTGACAAAAAATCCGGAGATCAGTTGCTGGTGGGTTTGACGATTTTCGAGCTCGGGACGACGCGGTCGCCCACCATGAGGGTGACGTCCGCAGCGAGAGAATCCGGCACGATGCTGGCGGACGAGGAGTTGCTTTCGACGGCGGTGACGAGGAGCTTGGCGATCGTTTCACCGTCACGCACGACGTTGAGAGTGGAGTTGGTAACCACACCCGCGCTGTTCCCCGAGGCCAAGGTCACGAAACCCCAGTTTGGATAAATCGAGCGAATCCGGGTTTGCAGCGATGGCAGCGACTGGCCGCTGGTGATTGTTTCGAATTTGCCTTTGACCGCTGAAATCTGAGCCTCGGCGGAGGTGTTCTGAGCGGTGAGGTTCGCAAGCTTGGCTTCAGCACCGGTGATGGACTGACTGAGCTCTTCAAGTTCGGCATTGGTGGCGCGCATCTTGGAGGCGAGCTCCTTCAAATCTCCGGTTTTCGAAGTTTTGTCGCGGATGTCGTCGAGCTTCTCTTTGTTGGAGGCGATTTTCGCCGTGGTTTCACTCGCTTTAGCCGTGAGTGCGTCGTTGCTCTTTTTCGCGGCGGCTTCAGCGGTGGTCAATTGATCAACCTCGGCATCCACGGCTGCACGCTCGATCGGCAGTGCCGTCAAAACGTCTTGCGCCTTCTTCAGCCGGACTTCGCTCGTGGCGAGAAGGCCTTTCTGGTTCTGGGTTTCAAGGATGACAGCCTCGTAAGCTGTTTTATTTTTAAAAGCAATGAATGCCGAGAGGGCGAGGACGATTGCTGTGAGGATTCCGAAGACGTTGGCCATGGGGTTTTGAAGTGAGCTTTGAATTCCGTGTGTGGGAAGACACTAGGAAGTCCGAATTGACCTCCGCAATCTCAAATTTCACCTACTTTCAATCTCCTCTCCGCCTTGGCTTTACAAAGCACTCACCGGAGGGCATCGCTCTCCGCGTCCCATGAAGTCAATTTTCCGTGTCTTTTCTTACTTGCGCCACTACCCGGGCCTAGCGACTGCTCAGCTTTTCTGTGCTTTGGGCATGACCATGGCGGTGTTCGTCTTCCCGAATGCCACCGGCTATGTGATCGACAAAATCATTCCAAATCCCAGTCGCCACCATGAATTTTCTTTTTGGATTTTCACCGCGCTGTTCGGATTTTTGGCAAAAGATG
>JAYWDF010000877.1:0-3272 GCA_043779985.1 Akkermansiaceae bacterium
CGCCCGTCTATCTCGTCCACTTCACCCAGAACGCCTGCGCCGACACCGCCCGCGACCTGCTCTCCACCAACTTCTGCACCAAGGAGGAAAAACACGCCATCGCCCGCGAAGTTGATTCCAACAAAAATTCGATTTTCACTCCTGAGATCGGTATGCTAGCCTCCGCGGCATGACGACGATGGAAGAACGAGTGAAATCGCTGGAACAGGAAGTTGCCGGGATGAGAGCACTCCTCCGTCGGTCCGCGTCTGGGAAAAATGATTGGGAAAGCACCGTGGGCGCATTCGAGAGCGACCCGCTTTTCCAGGAGGCCCTGCGCTTGGGCCGGGAGTATCGCGAAAGCCAACCCCCGCTTGAAGATCGTGAAGGTGCTTGATACCAATCACCTCGCCGAGCTTGAGGAAAACTCCGCCGCCGGACGACTCCTGCGCACGCGCCTCAAAAATCAAACCGACCCTCTGGCCACAACCATCATCACCGTCGAAGAACATCTTCGCGGTTGGCTGGCACTGCTCAACCGCTCCAATGACCCGGACTGGCAAATCCCGGTCTATGCGCGACTACAAAAGCAGGTCGAATTGTTCTCCAATTGGCTGGTCCTACCTTTCGATCAGGAAGCGGCAATATTGCTTCGCGAGTTTCAATATCGCCGGATCCGCATCGGCACCATGGACCTGAAAATCGCCTGCATCGCCATCACCCACGACGCCACGCTCCTCACCCGCAACACCGTGGACTTCGCTCAAGTGCCAGGCCTGCGGTTTGAGAACTGGCTGGATTGAAATGCGCGGCGCAATCCCTCTCCCACTTCGATGTTCAATGTTTGGGCGTTCAATGTTCGATGTTCCTCTCCCCTACGGCCGCGAGCTCTCGAAAATCCTCCGCCACGGCGTCGGCATCCACCACGCGGACTTTTATCTCTTCCCTCTTGCTATACACGTATGACGGTGCCAGACTTACCACATGCTTGCCATCAGACTACATCCCGATATCGAAAGTCGCCTCGAACGTCTGGCCAAGAAAACCGGACGGACCAAGACATTTTATGCCCGCGAAGCAATCCTCGAGCACTTGGAAGACTTGGAGGACACCTATTTGGCTTCCCGGCGCTTGGAAACTCCGGCGAAAATCTACTCAGCCGAGCAAGTGAAGCATGAACTGGGCCTATAATTTTGATGAACGGGCATTCAAGGAATTGCGAAAGCTCGGCACTCAGGCTCAACGCGACATTATCTCCTACCTCGACGGAAGGATTTCAGGCGAGGGCGATCCTCGCCGTTTCGGCAAAGGCCTCAAGGCGGACTTGGCTGGATTGTGGCGTTACCGAGTCGGCGATTACCGCATCCTTTGCCAGATCAGGGATAGGGAGCTTCTGGTACTGGTGGTGGCTGTCGGACATCGCAGGGATGTTTACGAGTGAGCCAAACACCCAGATGAAACAAGGCAAACGCCGCTGCACCCCCGAAAAACGGCGAAAGCTTGTAGCCGTTTTGGACAGGAGCGAACGCGACGTGCTCCGTAGGAGCGAGGGCGCGGGAGGCGTGCCCGAGTCAATACGACCTGCGCCTGAGCTGCTTCTTCGGCATTACCCCCGGCATGTGGATGAACCTCCAACTCGACTACGAATTCACGCGCGCCGACCGCGAAAATGGCGAAGCTATCCGCAAGGAAGTGCAACCCTGTGCGGCGTGGAATGGCGGAAATGTTAAAATGCGAAACCTGACCCGCAACAAAGATATGAGTTCGCCACTTGAGATTATTTCAGAATGGATCGCATCCCTTTCGGAGCGCGAGCGTTTTTGGATGGAGTCCGAGATCGCATGCCGCGCCGAGTTGGCCGGGCCGAATCTCGACGATTATTCCGCTTTGGTTGATCGATATTTTCGGGGGACAGCGGTAGTATTTCTGATTTTGAGCCGCACCATCACCGTCCGGGCGATTGTTGATTGGCATCTTTGGACTCAGGGACAGGCGGGCACTCAGGAGATGCTCCTTGATGCGGTAGAGATGGCGAGCCCATTCGTGAAGTCTCACGCCATCGCAGTTTTAGCAACTCTTCCCGAATTGCTAGAAGAACAGAATAGGACTCGCGATACATGGCTCGCACTTCGTCAGGGGCCGCTTTCAGATACGGCTCTCCTAGCGTGGAAATCCAAGGCACTTCCCTCATTGTCAGACTATAGAATGCCTTGATTATTGATGCCGGACCATTCCACCACTGCAACGCCCAGTAACCTACATCCCCCTCGGACTCAATCAGCGAGCAATTCGCAACTCCCGATGGGCATAAGCTCTCCAATTTCAATTCAACCTCAGTCTCAACCGCTCCCACTGGAGCGCTTTTGACGTTCTCTCGCACCGTGGAATATCATGTCATCATAAACGAGCAGCAGGCTGGTCCATATACCATAGACCAGCTTCGAAGCATGTGGGCGTCCGGCTCCGTCACATTAAACACTCTTTTTTGGGCGGACGGCATGGCAGACTGGCAACCGGTCCGTACTATAGTAGCCACGCTACAACCATCCAGGCCACGCCCGATAGCGTCGCCAACGCCCTCTTCACATGAACCACTTATAACCGCCACCGAACCCGCTCCTAAATCGAGTGAAAGCTCTAGCAACGCACCTACCGTCGAACGTGAAAATATTCTTCTCACCGAACGACCGCTCACGGCGGATAGTAAAACACTATGTTCTGACTATGAACGCGCGAACGCGCAGCGTGAAGAGTGTATTCTTCTGACACTTGGTCCCGGCATTGTAAGATACCTAAGAGGTTGCGATCTGTGCCGCGATAACTACAAAAGGCTAATAGATGAGATTGAAAAGCTTGGATTTCCGCTCTTTGAATTTCCGTATAAGCTACCGCTGATTGGCACAAAAGGGCCTGGTGATTCCTGGGAAGATTATAAAAAATGCAGAATTGATTTTAGCGATTTTTGGATCTTTGATAAAAGCGATTACAAAGAAACGTTAGATCAATTAATATTCATTGCAGAAGAGTATCGAGCATCTCCATTTTCAGAAAAAGCCTACTGTGCGTTTTCCGAACATCTTGGTCTCGAAACACTAGCGCTGGCGGTTTCAGATTGTTAGCGAATAAAAGTTAGATGGTCAGAGGCGGGGATTCGTCCAGTCTGGTTTCACAACAAACTGACTGTGAGTAACAAACACCACCGCCTCTGTGCGGAAAACCGTAAAGTGATCGCGAACATGAAGCAAGCCGGAAAGACCCAGAACGAGATCGCTCAAGCCGTCGGGTGCAGTCAA
>JAYWDF010000878.1:0-3271 GCA_043779985.1 Akkermansiaceae bacterium
GTTTCAGTGGAGTGATCCTCGACAGCGGGACCGTCACCGCCGGCCGGACGGACAGCATCGGAACGGGCATGGTGGTGTTTGGCGACTCAACTCTGAACCTCCCGGGCGGAGGCGGAACATTTGTCAATCCATTCACAGTTAACGGGACTTCTTCGCTCAATTGGACAAGTAATTTCAACATGTATCTCAGCTCCGCGGTCACCGGTGCCGGGCAGCTGAACCTCAATTTCTCAAACAAGCTCTTCACCCTGCAGGGAAGTTGGGCGAATTTTACCGGCACATTGAACACAGGCGGCAGCACTGGAACGCTGCGCATCAACAATGCCAGTAGCCTTGATTTTTCGAAGACAAAGTTCCAACTCGGAAACGCCTCGATCAGACACCACCTGAACGGCGCGCAAAGTGCCTCGTTTGGTGAATTGAATGCGACTTCGGGATCATTTCTAACTGGTGGTGATACCGCTTACTCCGTCACGGACACCTACACGATCGGTGCCCTTAACTCCGATTCCACATTTGGAGGAACGATCACAGACGGTTCGGGCGCAGGCCATAAACTTGGTATTACGAAGTCCGGTAGCGGGTCGCTGATGTTGTCCGGGGCAAGCTCCCACACGGGGCCGACGAATGTGAGTGGCGGCACATTGATTGTCTCCGGATCCATCGGTAATTCGGCAATAAATGTCGCCTCAGGGGCGCTGCTTGCGGGGGGGGGCACGTTGGCCGGCGGTGTTACAGCAGCTGCGGGCTCGTTCCTTTCGCCGGGGACAACGCCCTTTACCGGCTCGACGATGACGGTGGGCAACGGTCTGGCACTGAATGGCACCACGCTCTATTTCGACATGTCCAACACACCGGGCGGAGCAAACGACAAGATCGTGATGAACGGTGGCGCCCTGTCCATGAGCGGCGCTCAGAATTTTCAGTTTCTCCTCCTGCAAAACACCTTGGCGGCAGGAACCTACGACCTCCTCACCGGTGCATCCAGTATTAGCGCCAGCGGCTATACCCTGAACCACAATCTGCCGACCGGAACCCGTCAGACCTTCGCGTTGTCGGTCGCTGGCACCAGTTTACGCCTTGCCGTTACTGGCGACCCAGCCACCCTCACCTGGACTGGTGCGACCAGTGCCAACTGGGATGCCACCACTGCTAACAACTGGACCGGTGCGTCACCGAATACTTTCGGTCCCAACGACGCCGTGATCATCGATGACAGCAGCGCGGTCACCAATATCGCGCTTCTCTCGCCCGTGGTCCCACGCTCGACTCTGGTGAACAACAGCACGCGGGCCTTCACCATCGCAGGAGGCCTGAATGGAGGATCGCTCACCAAGTCAGGGACCAACACCTTAACTCTAGGGGGAGCAAACACCTTCGGCGACGGTCTCACTCTGAATGCTGGCACCATTGTTCTTGCAAACGAGGCGGCAAACGCAGGTGCGCTCGGGACCGGCTCCGTCACGATGAACGCCGGCACGATCTCGATGCGCGACGACATCGCGACCTATAACAATTTCAACGCGAACCTCGTGGTTCCCGCAGGCGCCTCTGCCCGCCTCAATGCGGACGGTCGTGTGGACATGTATGGGACGCTGAATGGCTCTGGCACGCTGACCTTTTACATCCCGTGGGTGAGGACCACCCTCTTCACGGATTGGAGCAACTTCAACGGCACGATTAACGTCATCACCGATGGTGACGGCGGCGATCTTCGAATGGGCTCAAACTACAGTTTTCCGGGCTTCCCCAACGCGGCGCTGGTTTTGCCTGACAAGCTCTATGCCTACTACATCGGGACACTTTCCAGCGGGGCGGGGACCACCATCGATCTTGGTGAGGTCAGTGGCACCAGTCTCGCTCATCTCCGTGGCGGCGCTACCGGAGGTCGTGCGTTGACCTATCGAATCGGCGGGCGCAACACCAACGCCACCTTCGCCGGCACCATCGACGAGCAGAACACCGCCACTCTGACTAACATTACTAAGGTGGGATCGGGCACTTGGACGCTCGCCGGAAACAGCGCTTGGGCGGGTGGCACCAACGTCAACGAGGGAACGCTCGCTATTTTTGGTAGCATCTCCAGTACGGGAGCCGTCAACGTCGCTAGCGGGGCTACGCTGTCCCTCACGAACGGCACCATCGCCACCGATGCGATTACGGTAGCTGGTGGCGGATTGTTAAACGGCTACGGGACCCTCTCGTCAGATCTGATCTGTAGCGGCACTCTCACAGGACGGGGCTATTCCAGCGGCACGTCCGGCACTCTTTCAATCAATGGTGGCGCCTACTTCGACAGTGCCTCACTCACCCGGTTGCGTGGGGGCAGCTCGTCGGATCTGCTCGCGGTCAGCGGTGATCTCAGTCTAGCCGGCACGATCCAAATCAGCCTCGCGGCCGGTACAGGTTTCGGCCGCTATCCACTTCTCACTTACGGCGGAAATCTCAGCTTGGATGCCGTGACGCTCACCGGTATCCCCGGCGGCACGACTGCGAAACTTTCAAGTTCTATTGGCGGTCAGATTTCGCTCGTGATCGACGACTCCGACGAAGACGGGCTGCCCGATTCTTGGGAGAATCTCTATTTCGGGAATCTTACCAAGGGGCCCAACGATGACTCCGACGGCGATGGCCAAAGCAATGAAATCGAATACCTCGCAGGGACATTGCCAAATAGCGGTGCCTCCCGCTTTGCGGCGAAAATCGCTTCCACCGGATTGAATCAGCTCACTCTCACTTGGCCCAGTGTTCCGGGGAAAACCTACGGCATCGAGACAAATCTAACACTCGTTGGCGCGTGGACCCAGCTGGTCGCCGTGCCTGCCGCCCTCTCACCCGCCACGACGACAAGCTATGCCGTCACCCCCGCTGGCAGTCGGAAATTCTATCGCGTGCGGCTGGATCCGTAAGCCCACGTCCACCAACGCAATGATTTCATCAATTCCAGCCCTGCGCATTTTTCGATGCGGGCTGCTTGCCGCATGCCTATTCGCGGCATCGTCAGTTTTTGGCAACATTCCCGGGGGCGGCTCCGGCACCGGTGCGAATATCACGCTGACCAGTACGAGCACCACGGCGACGATGAGTAACGGGATCGTCTCCATCGCAATGACGAAATCGAGCGCGCAAATCACGACGATCAATTACACCTTTAACAACACCGGGAGCAATCAGACGCTGAACCTGCTTTCGGGGAATTCAAACGGCGGCAAGTTGTATTGGGAGCACAGCAACAACCAAGGGATGGATTTCACCAGCAGCTACACCGTCG
>JAYWDF010000879.1:0-9307 GCA_043779985.1 Akkermansiaceae bacterium
GACCTCGCGCGTGTCGGTCTTGTCGCCGTCGTTGCCGCCGCCGCCGTGGATCACCACCACGGCGGGTCGCGTGCCGGCCACGACCGGAGAGTCAGGCACATAGAGATCGAACTTGTTGGAATAGGCGGCGGTGTTGGTCACCGTGATGTCGCCGAGAGTGGCGTCCTGCGTATAGGTCGCCGCCGGAGCGGTCACCGACGCGGCAGATGCCACGGGCCCGCGCACGGCCATGCGGCTGAAGACCTGCACGGGAACCGCCGTGCTGATGACTGTGTTTCCGCCCGAGGTGACCACCACATCATAGCTCGCGACATCCGCGGGCTGGGCACTGGCGATGGTGTAGGTGGATGCCGTCGCGCCGGAAATGTTGGAGCCGTTTTTGCGCCACTGATAGGTTAGGGTGTTAGAGCTACTGGCGGTGACACTCAGCTTGGCGCTGTTGCCGAGAATAACGGATTGGGGTGTGGGCTGGGTGAGGATAGCGGGATCGTTTTTCCCGAAATCATAAACGCGGAGGTTATCCAGCGCGGCGACTGACGATCCGGTGGTGCCTTCTTTTTTGAACTGCCAGTCGAGCCAGATTTCCTGGCCGGGCGCGATGTTGAGGTTCGAGAGGGTCTGGGTGACATAGTTCCAGTCGTCCGGTACGGATGAGGTGGTCGTGTTCGAATTCGTCACCGAACTGATGGTGGTCCAGCCCGCGGTGGAGAAGCCCGCGAGGGTGCCGGTTCCCGCGGTGAAGGTTTTGGCGCTGAGCGTCACCGAATTGGAACTGCTGGCCAGTTTCATGATCGCACGGGCGCTGGCATTGCTGCCAGACGCGGAATCAAAGGTCACCGCCGGGGCCGAGGTGTAGCCGCTGCCCGACGCGGTCTTGGTAATGCCGTTGACGTTGGAACTGGAGTTGGTGGTCGCGGTGCCTGTGGCATTCACCGCTGTCGGGCTGGGGGTGACGATGACGGTTGGGGGCGTGGTGTAGCCGCTGCCACCGGCGATCAGATCAAACGAGTCCACGCTGTTGTCCTGAGAGTAGCCCCAGCGGATTTCGTAGGACACGGTCAATCCCGTTAGGACACTGCCGGTGTTGTTGACGAAGCGCAGGGCGGCATGGCCGTTGCCAGTGCCACCGCTGGGTGCGAATCCGAGGGCGCGATAGCTGGAGGTGGCCGTATTGTTATCAAAATGCTGGGGCATGCTGTAGAGCGTGCCGGCCGGGTTGCCGCCGATGTTAGGGCTTGATGAAACAATGGTCGTGTAGTCCGTGTTCGGGTCGCTGACTCCCGTGGCGGCATACCAGCCGGGCAGGGTGGTGTTGTTGCTCCAGGCGTTCGTTCCGCTGGTGGGCAGTGTGTTGAAGTTTTGGACATAGGCTCCGCTGGCGTTCACGGAATTTCCAGTCGCACCGGAACTGGTGATTGAGATCTGCGCTTGGAGCGGCGCAGACAACAGCGTCAAAAGGGTAAGCAGGGAACTACGCATCGGAACTTGATCGAATGAATGGGGACGGAGAGTGTAGTTACGGCTTGGTGGGTAGCGTTCCAAGGTGCTTTTCGAAAAAGTCGAGCACCAGAGGACGCAGGTCGCGCTCCTTTGGCTCAAGGTCGAAAGTGTGTGGGGCCCCGGGGATGATGACCAGTTGGTGTTCCACGCCTGCACGCTTCAATGCGGCGGCGAGAGTTTCACTTTGTGAGAGTGGCACCGTCTCATCGGCGGTGCCGTGGACGAGCAGCATCGGCGCGTCCTTGTCGTCCACGTAGGTCACTGGGGAACCTTTCTTATAGAGTTCCGGAGCTTCCTCACGGGTCTTCGCGAACATTTTCATGTCATGGTAATTTATGAGATCCACCGCTCCGTAGAAGTCCACGGCGCACTTTACGGTTGCCGGGAACTCGGCGTAGGGCCCGCTCGGATCGAGTCCGTCGGCGGGACCGGTCGTCGCGAGCATGGCCGCGAGATTTCCACCGGCCGAGCAGCCGATGGCTCCGATGCGATTGGGGTCGATTCCTAACTTGTCAGCATTCTTACGAAGCCAGCGCACGGCAGTTTTCGTATCGAAAACACTCTGTGGCCAGGTGACTTGGTCTTGCATCCGCCTGAGCTTGTAGTTGATGCTCATGGCGACATATCCCTTGAGCGCGAGATTTCGCGCAATATTGATTTCGCGGCCGCGTGCCTTGTCGCCGTCATTGAAGCCGCCGCCGTGGATGACGAGGATCGCCGGCATGGACTGGGTGGCGGGCTTTCCGAGCGGGAAGTAAAGATCCGCCTTTTCCTTGCGATCCGCGGGCAGGTAGGAAATATCCGGCTCGACCCTCACGTCGGTAGGGTAGGCGGTCGCGGTTTTGGGTTTCGCCCCTGCGGCTGCGGTTGCGACACACAGGAGGGAGGAGACCCCTTGAATGAGGAGGAAGCGCTTCATTTGGAGAGCTTATCCAAGGAGGGATAAGGTGTCGCCTCACGAATTCTAGCTAGGGCGAACTGTCAGGCGGAGGAATCGCTGCGTTTCGTCTCGACTGCGCCCGCAGCGATTCCTGCGACAAGGCCGGAGCCGAAACCAAATGCGTGGCCGAGCACGTCGGTATGGATGTCGTGCCCGCCACCGAGCCAGCCGAGGAGGATGACGCCGGCGAGAACCGGGGCTGCAATTCTTACCCAAGGCAAGCGCGCCCGGTCACGCAGCGTTTCGAGAATGCCGAGCCCTGAAAGAATCCCGAGCGCGGCGAAGACTGCGCTTGAGGCCCCGATTGAGACGAAGGGTTCCGGATAGGTGAGCCGCGAATTGATCACATTTCCCATGGTGCCACTGGCAAGGATCAGCGCCCACCCGAGGAGCGGACCCACCAGTCGCGCCACCAGCGTCGCGAAAATCGTGCCGCCGACCAGATTTCCGACGAGATGCGGCAGATCCGCGTGGAGGAAAAGCGCGGTGAACGGCCGCCACCATTCGCCGAACTCGATCAGGCCGATGCTTGACGAGGCCCCCCGCTCAACCAGTGAGGCATCCTGACCCTGCCAGTAAAACCCTGCGATCAGCGAAGTTATCCAGATTGCAGACCACCACGCGCCGGAAGAATGGCGCGCCCATTCGCTCGCAGTGCTTGTCGTCCGCACGGGCAGCAGCATTTCCTGACCATAGGCCTCCAGTTCCTGGGAAATCCTCGCGGCAGGCTGAGCCTCCGCTTGCAGCTTGAACTCTCCGGGTTGCTCGGCCTCCGCGACCCGGCAGGCCTCGCCCATCGCCAGGATCACCAAACCGTGATCATACGCCTCGTCCAAAGTGCGGTAGTGTCCGACCTGGACCCAGTCGTCCCATGGTGCGGCGGCGCTGTCGTCCGTTTGTCGATGCTGATTCAAGTCGCTCATGGGAATAATCCGGCATTTTTGCCATAGCACCGGTTGTTTCGGCGAGATCATTAACATCTACCGATAAATTGATCCGTCAACCGACACCTGCCATCGCGTTGCCGCGGCATCAGAAGGTGTTTGAATTACGCGATCGCGTATAGCTCAGAACCTTTAAAAGTCTTGTCACCGGGGGGGGAAAGAGCGATCAATTTCTTATCGGTTTCCCCCCGCAATGAATTTTCAAGAACCATGTCCCCCCCGGATGGTTGTTTGGATGCTAGCCCTATCAGCGGCTGGTGCCCTGCTCCCACTCGATGCGCAAGAACTCTCCTCGGTCGTTAGTGATCGGGTGGGTTCGGCCGAGGGCATGGTCCCCACGGCGGTTCGAAATGATGAGCGCCGCAGCAGCTTGGATCTCCGGGCTGTGATTTCAGCCGCATACAATAACAATATTTTCTTGAGCAGGCTCAACCCGGAGTCGGACTTGGTCTCCCGGACCGCTGTCTCGCTCGCCTATCGACACGGCGACCTGAAAAACGGCGATGGTGGATTCATTCAAGTCGCGTATCGTCCGACCGGCGTGATTTATGTTGACCACTCCCATGAGAATCGCATCGATCACCAAGCTGCCATCACGGCAGGTTGGCGTGGGAAGGCGTCGCAAATCACCTACACGGGTGCTGTCCAGAAGCTTGGTGACGCCACGGCAGACACCGGTCGCCCGACGGACCGCTTGGAGTTTGCCAACGAGCTCCGGGCCGCGTGGATGCCTCGTGAAAAGGTAACGCTGGAATTGGCGGTGGGAAATCGCCAGTCAAACTACTCTGATCCGAATCTTTTCGACTCCCGCAAAACCTACGGCGAGGTCGCGATGCGCTATGCCTATTCGCCCAAGACCGTGGTGGGCATCGCCTATCAGGCGGGGCGCTTCGAGGTGGATGGCGCCGACAGCCAGACGACCCAGCAAGTGACGGCCAGCATTGACTGGCAGCCCCGGGAGAAAATCCATGCAACGCTTGAAGCTGGGGCTGAGCGCCGGACCACTGCGAATGGCTCCCGGGTGAACCCGGTGGTGGCAGGCCGGATCGACTGGACGCCACGTCAAGGCACGAGCCTTTACCTCACGGCCTATCAACGAGAAGAGGCGTCTGCGTTTTATGCGGGCCAAAATTACAACGTGAAAGGCGTCACCGCCGGAGTCGCCCAGCGTCTGGGGTCGGATTGGACCGCCCGCTTGGAAGCCGGGCGCGAATCGGCGACTTATCGGCAGGTGTCCGGTTCGGGAAGCGGCGGACGTAAGGATCAAACCTGGTTCGTTCGTCCAGCTTTGGAATACCGGCTCACCGACGCCTGCGATATTTCGCTTTTTTACCGGATTTCAGAAAATACTTCGTCAGCAGCGGATTTCGGTTACAATGAGCGAATTGCCGGCATCGAGCTCAATTATAAATTCTAACTAATTTAAGCGGATGATAAATCTCAAATTTCTAGCAATTTTCACCGCCCTTCTTGCCGGCTGGATGCCCTTGCTGGCATCGGCGCAAGGCGTGCGCTCATCGGGAGTGATCGGGCGGATGGACAATGTGGAGATCCGGGTCTTCCGCGAGGATGACCTGACCACCCGCGGGCAACTTTCCGGCGACGGGACGATTTCCATGCCTCTCATCGGGGCCGTGCGCATCGAGGGCCTGAGTACCGATCAAGCCGCCGCCGCGATCAGTCGCAAGTTGGCGGACGGTTATTTGGTGAAGCCGGAAGTCAGTGTATCCATCGAAGCTCGTATTCGCAAGACGGTGACGGTCCTGGGTCAGGCGCAGCGCCCGGGAGTTTTTGAATTGCCGCCGCACCGGCAATTGACGCTGGTGGAAGCCATTGGTATGGCCGGTGGCGTGACTCGCATCGCTAACAGTAAGAAAATCAGCCTCAAGCACCAGGCCGGCGGCAATGTGGAAATCGTCAATCTTGCGGACATCACCACGGGCAGGGGAAGCGATATCCCATTGCGTGATGGTGACGTCATCACCATTCCCGAAAGCCTTTTTTAAAGCACCTGTAATTTTCTTCGATGTCCGAAAACAAACCAAACGAGATTCTTTCACGGCCAGCGCAGCTGCCCGTTCCATCTGGCGCGGACCCGACGTATTTCCTCGCCAAGGTCGAACCCGGGCGTTTGTTCGGCACTTTGCTGCGCAGGGGGTGGATGATGATCCTTTTGGCGCTGTTGGGAGCTGCCGCGTTGTACGCGGTGGCCTATCGACTCCCTCGAATTTACCGCGCCGCCGGCTCGGTGTATGTGAGCAGTCAAGCGCCGTTGGTTCTGGATATCCGTGCAGTGGCACCTGAAGAAGCCCGTGATCTCGAGCAAATGCGCTCGGTAGAGCAGGGGATGAGCGCCTCGACCCTGTTGATGCGTGTGATCGAAGCGAACCACCTAGCCGAGGATCCGACATTCGTGCCGCCGGGGTCAGGACCGCAGGCGGTGCTGGCGAAATTTTCGACCTTGGTGCACATCGAGCTTCGCCGCGGCACCCGGATCATCGATCTGCGTGTGGACGATACGGATCCAGCGCGTGCCAAGGCGCTCGTCGAGTCCCTCGTGACTGAATACCAGAAGTGGACCACCGAGCGCCAGCAGGCCATCACCCAGCAAGCGAGCGAAGGCTTGGCTCGCGAGGAGGGGCGCCTGCGCGAACGCATGGAGGTATCCGCACGCAAGCTGCAAGAGTTCCGTCAAGCGCACCCGGTTCCCGGTCTCGAGGGATCTAGCAGCGGCAGCCCGATGCGCGATGCGCTCGGCACGATGAGCGCCCAGCTCACGGACGCCACCGCCGCACGCCTGCGCCTGGAGTCGGAGTTCGAGGCATTTGCGAAATTTGACTCGTCGAATCCCGAGGCACTCGCCGGCCTTGCCATCTCGGAGCGTGGGACTGAAGTTCTCGCGCAAGTGAAGGCGATCCAGCAAAAGGAAGCGGACTTCGGTCGGGTGAAAGAGCGCTACCTGTTCAAACATCCGGTTTACAAACAGGTTTCAAACGAGCTCGCACTGATGAAATCGAATCTCGCCGAGACCGTCCGGACGGCGGGTCAGTCGCTGGAGCAGCGGTTCCGCGTGGCAAAGGAAAACGAGCTCAAGCTCGCGAGCGAAGTCGCGCAGGCCCGCAGCGCCGCAGTCGACGCCGAGGGATTTCGCGAGCAGTTCCGAAGCCTCAGCCGGGATGCCGATGGCGACCGCACGCTTCACGATACGGTTGCCTTAAGACTCCGTGAAACCAGCCTTGCTGCCTCGGTGCCCGCCTCGGTGCTGCGTTGGGAAGGCACTCCGATGCTGCCGGAAAAGCCCGTCGGCCCGCGCAAAACCATCTTTGCCGCCGTGGGTGGCTTTGCCGGATTTTTGAGCGGCTTGGTGCTCTTGGTCGGGCTTGAGCTGGGCGACCGCAAGGTGCGGGATCCTGCCGCAGCCGCGCGTGCCACGGGCGCGCCTCTGCTAATGACTTTGCCCGAAATCAAGCATTCCGGAGACGGGATGATCCTGGTGTCGGATCCGTCTTCTGAGGGCGCGGAGGCCTTCCGCCGCCTGCGTGCGATCCTCGCGCCACCACCGGGCAGCAACTCCGCGCGGACCGTGCTCTTCGCCAGCGCGAGGGCAGGGGAGGGGAAATCATTTTGCGCGATCAATTACGCGACCTCGCTGGCCCTGCAAGGCCACCGGACGCTTTTGCTCGATGCCGACCTCCGCCGTCCAGGCCTGAGCCGCCAGCATTTGGCTGGAGCTGCGGATGATTCCGGTCTCGGCGGCTACCTTGCCGGGAAAATTGATCCCGCCGAGGCATGCTTCACCACCACCTTGCCTAATCTCTACCTGCTTCCGTCCGGTCCGATGCGGGCGGATGCCGCAGAACTCTTGGCTGGCACCCGCTTCCCCTCATTGCTCGAGGAGGCTTACCGCTGGTTCGACCGGGTGGTCATCGACTCGCCGCCGGTGCTCACGGTGACCGATCTGCTAGCCGTCGCCCGTTATGCCGACCGCACCTGTCTGGTGGTGCGCGATCACGGCAGCGATCGCCGCGAGCTCAAGCGGGCGGCGGATCTGGTCCGTTCCGCCGGGGGAAATCTTGTAGGCTTCATCTGGAACGAATCCACCGCAACAGACGGCTCCTCAGCGACAGGACCTGACGTTCCGGTCAATCGCCCCGGGCTCTCCGGTCCACAGTCGGTTGCGGTGACTTCCTCTTCCTCCCCATCCCGCTTCGAAATTCTCCCAACTTTCGCCTAGAAATTTTTCCCGCTCCGTTTTACTGTATCCGATTCTCCCCGCCAATGAATCTCCATCCCCCCGATGGGATTCACTGGTTCCCCCCCCCCCCCCCGAACCATGCATTCGACATCCCGCTTGATTGCGGGCGAGTCCCCCCCGGCTCGTCCCTTCGCTGCGCCCAATGATTCCCCGGAATCGTTCACTCTCCGTCATCGGCACCGCCCGTGGGTGGCCCACCAGAAATTGGTGGCCATCAGCTTCCTCGGCGACTCCGCGGTGATTCTGCTGACACTGATGATGGCGTATTTGATCCGGTTTGACACCGGGATCCGCGAATTCGGCGTAATGGATGCCGGGGTCAGTCTCACGGGCTATTGCGGTCACGTCCTGTTGGGCTCCGCCATCCTGATTTTTCTCCTCACGAATTCGCGGCTCCACGATCCTCGGAATTATCTCGCGGTGCGGCGGACCTGCGCAACAATCGTGAAATCCTGCGTGATCTGGGCTTTCAGTTTTCTAGCCTTGGCCTTGGTTTTGAAAATCGAGCCTGCTATCAGCCGCTTGTATTGCGGGATCGGCTGCGTGACGTCCATGGCGGGCCTTTTGACCTGGCGCTGGTGCCTGTATTGCGTCTTGCGCCGTGATTCCTTTGCCAGCGCACTGCGGCAGAAGGCGATTTTCGTCGGTTGGAACGAGGAGTGCGATCATGCGCTCAAGCGCTTCGGAAATGGCCGGGCCAACCAGATCACCGTCAGCGGGGTCATCGCGCCGCCGGCCCAATGTTTCGAAGTGCAGCCGCCTGCCGAGCTTCCGGTGCTGGGATCTTATGACTCGCTGCGGCAGATCCTCCGGAGCTCGGGTGCGGATGTGCTGATGGTCGTGGACGGAACCTTGGATCGCCACCAAATGCTTGAACTCGCTGAGACCTGTGGTCGTGAGTTTATCGACTTCAAATTGGTCCCCAGTTGCTTCCAAATCCTCGTTTCCGGGCTCCGCCTGGAGAGTATTCATGGCATGCCGGTGCTTGGGATTGGGAAAATGCCACTGCACCACGCCTTCAATAATGCTGCGAAACGGACGGTGGATATTGTCGGCAGTATCGCGGGAATGATCCTATTTGCTCCGGTGGTCGCCGTGTTTGCAGCGCTCGTTTACATGGAGTCTCCCGGCGCGATCATCTACCGCCAGCGCCGGATCGGCTTGAACGGGCGCCCGTTCAACATCTACAAAATCCGCAGCATGAAACTCGATGCCGAAGTAGCCGGCATCCCGGGCTGGACGGTCAAGGACGACCCGCGGCGGCTCAAAATCGGCGAGCTGATGCGCAACTGGAATGTGGATGAACTCCCTCAGTTCTGGAACGTGTTATGTGGCGACATGAGCCTCGTCGGCCCGCGGCCGGAGCGCCCGGAATTGATCGAAGGATTCAAGGAGGAAATCCCCCATTACAATGTCCGCCACAATATCAAGCCCGGCGTCACCGGATGGGCGCAAGTCAACGGACTGCGCGGCGATACCTGTCTGCGCGAGCGCGTGAAATTCGATCTCGACTACATCGAAAACTGGAACTTCGCCCTCGATTTCCAAATCTTGCTGATGACTCTCTACAAACGCGATGGCGCATGTTAAGCAGTCCTTCAAGCGAAGGCATGTCAGAGATCACCCGTTCCGAAAACACTTCCCGTCGTGATCGTTCCATCCGATTGG
>JAYWDF010000880.1:0-3252 GCA_043779985.1 Akkermansiaceae bacterium
TGGGCGATCAGGTCTACGTGTTTTACAACAATACCAGCAGCAGCCTGACGCTGCAGGTAGGCGCGCTATCCGGTGTTTCGACCTCCACTCTGGCAGGCGGTCTGTCGTCCACGGCGACCATCACCTGGCAGGTAGGGGCGAGAAATCAGGACACCTCCTTCGCCGGGGTCATTGCTAACAATGCCGGCCCGGCCGCGCTCACCAAGGTCGGCACTGGCACCCTCACGCTTACCGGCGCGTCCACCTATACCGGAGCGACTACGGTCTCCGCCGGACGATTGCAAATCAATGGCAGTACCAGCGGCACCAATGTCACGGTGCAAAGCGGTGCCACCCTCGGCGGCAGCGGGACCGTCACCGGCAATGTGACGGTCCAGACTGGCGGCGCCTTGGAGCATGGAATTCTCACTTCCACCGCCCTGACCATCACGGGAAATCTCACGCTTCCCTCAAGCGTCGCCGTTCGCCCCGCTGCCGGTGCGGCGGCACCCGGGACTTACACGGTTCTGTCCTATTCCGGCACCTTGACCGGAACCCCGACCTTCAGTTGGGAGGCCCCCGCAGGTTCCTCCTTGGCGGCCACCTTCGACACCACCACCGCCGGGATCGTTAAAATGACCTTGGCCGATCCGCCTCGCTCGCCCGGACCGATCATTTGGACGGGCTCAAGTGACTTCAACTGGGATACCGCCACATCGAATTGGTTAGCCGGCGGCCTTGCCGTTTCCTATCAAACGGGTGACAGTCCCACCTTCACCGATTCCGGGAACGCCACATCCGCTATCAATCTGGTGTCCAGCATCCAGCCCACCGCGGTGAGTGTCAATTCCACCAAGAACTACACATTCTCCGGAGCGGGTCTGATCACGGGAACTTCCACGCTCGCCAAATCAGGCTCCGGCACGCTCACGATCACCGCAGCCCACACCTTCACCGGCGGCACGACGATTTCCGCAGGAACCCTCGCCATGACGCAGGTAGGCACGGGCGGTTCCGCCGTCAGTGCGGCTTTGGGATCTGGAACGGTGACTCTCAGCGGCGGCGGCACGTTCAAGATGGGATCCGCCGATGGAAAAAATTTCCCGAATAACCCAATCTCCGTTTCAACTGCATCGACCGGAATGATATCGTCTGTTTCCCTCACCAACGCCTATTCGGGAAATATCACAGGGGCGTCTGACAGCATCCTCACCTTATCGGGGCCAGTCAGCATGAACGGCACGGCAAGTGCACAGTTCGGGGCTTTTGGTGGAACCCTTGTCGTTCCATTTGGCAGCCAGCTGCGCTTTTCGTCTAGCTCCGGTCCCAATGGAAATGGCGGGGCTGGCACCACCTTCCAGATCGACGGATTGATGAATACGCGTAACTCGGGCGGGGCTAACGGCTTGATTCTCGGCGCGCTGACAGGTAGCGGATCAATCGAAGGCCAGTCCAATACCGCCTCCGGCACAGTGGTCTGCAATATCGGAGCCAAGAACCTCGACACAACTTTCTCCGGCATTATTAAAAATGGAGCCAATGGCACCGCCGGGGTCAATAAAACCGGTTCCAACAGCCTGACTCTATCAGGCATCAATGCTTACACCGGGACGACCACTGTGAGCTCCGGGAAACTTTCCATCACGGGCTCGCTCGCCGCCACCGCGACGACGGTTGCGACCGCGGGCACGCTCGGTGGCACCGGCAGCATCGCCGGAGCGGTCACTTGCAACGGCACCCTCGCGCCCGGTGTCACTGTGGGGACTTTGACTCTCTCCGCTGGTCTCACCTTGGCATCTACGAGCTCGCTGAATGTTGATCTCGGCACCACCTCCGACCTCGCCGCCGTCATCGGCAACCTTGTGCTCGACGGAGCCGTCAACGTCACCGCGGCAGCCGGCTTCGCGCCAGGCACTTACACACTCATCACCTATACCGGCACGCTGACCAATAACACTCTAGACGTTGGGGCTGTCCCCGCGGGCCATACCGCCACCGTGAACACCGCCACCGCAGGCCAGGTGAAACTGGTGATCGTATCCACCGCGAACGCAGCCCCGCAGATCACTACCGGACCCACCGCATCCGCAAATCCAGTCACCACGACCACTACGAATCTCTCGGTCACCGCCAGCGACGATGGAGGCGAGGGAAATCTTACCTATACCTGGACCGCCATCGGCCCTGCTGCGGTTAGTTTCTCGCCGAATGGCACCAACGGCGCGAAATTCGCCACCGCCACCTTCGCCGCAGCCGGTTCCTACATGCTCACCGCGACAGCCCGCGACGTCCCCGGACTCAGCGCCGCTAATTCCATCAACATCACCGTCAATGCCACGCCGACGACGCTGAACGTGAGTCCGTCCAGCGCCACCCTCGCCGTGAACTCCACCCAGGGATTTACCGCATCGATGTTCGACCAGTTTGGAAATTCCGTGAGCAACCCGTCGATCGCCTGGACCACCTCCGGCGGCGGCACGATCAATTCCGGCGGACTCTTCAGCGCCACGAACGCTGGTGGACCCTATCAGGTTACTGCCACCAGTGGCGGTCGAGCCGCCAACGCCGCCGTCACCGTGAACAAGGCCACGCCAACGGTCAGTGTGATTCCTACGGCATCTGCGATTACTTACGGGCAAGCGCTCTCCAGCTCCACCTTGTCAGGCGGTAGCGCTTCGGTGGCGGGCAGTTTCGCGTTCACGACTCCCGGCACGATTCCCAATGCGGGCACGGCAAGCCAGAGCGTGACTTTCACCCCTACGGATGCGAGCAACTACAACACCGCCGCCACCACCTCCAGCGTGACGGTGAACAAGGCGACCGCTTCGGTCCAGCTTGGCAGCCTCTCCGCCACTTATGATGGCGCGCCGAAATCCGCGACCGCCACCACTAACCCCAGCGGTCTAACCGTGAACCTCACTTATAATGCTTCCTCGACCGCTCCAACCGCTCCAGGCACCTATCCAGTTGTCGGTTCCATCGATAGTCCCAGCTATGTCGGAAGTTCGTCGGCTTCGCTCGTGATCGCGTCCCGCAGCTTCGCCGACTGGGAGACTGGGAAATTTACCCCTGCCCAGATTTCGGCAGGGGAATCCGCGCCGACTGCGGACCCCGACCACGACGGTCTTACCAACCTCGCGGAATATGCCCTGGGTGCCCAGCCCTACGTCTTCACACCGCAGCCAGCGGTGAGTGAAAATGCCAGCTCGCTGTCCATCACCTTCCAGCGCCCTGCCTATATCAGCGATGTGAACTATCAGGCCGAAGTCGGTC
>JAYWDF010000881.1:0-3252 GCA_043779985.1 Akkermansiaceae bacterium
ATGCCGCTCGTCTACCAAGCCTTCAACTGGAGTCACGGCGTCTATGTCGGCGCGACGATGGGGTCGGAAATGACCGCCGCCGCGGCCGGAACGATTGGCAAGGTCCGCCGCGATCCGATGGCGATGCTCCCATTCTGCGGCTACAACATGGGAGCCTATTTCGGCCATTGGCTGGAAATGCGCCGCTACCTGACGAACCTGCCGCGCTTTTTCCACGTAAACTGGTTCCGCAAGGGCGAGGACGGAAAATTCCTGTGGCCCGGCTACGGCGAAAACATGCGCGTCCTCGAGTGGATCGTCAAACGCTGCCACGGTGCTGCCGCGGGCTACGAGACCCAGATCGGCTGGACCCCGGCGTTTGAAGATTTCAACATCAAGGGATTGGACGGCTTCACCCGCGAGACCTACGACAAGTCGATGGAATTCAACCGAGCCGAGTGGAAGGCCGAATTGGTGAGCCAGGGCGAGCTCTTCATCGATCTCTACGACCACTTACCGAAGGAACTGATCTTCCAACGCGAACTGCTCGCAGCGCGGCTTTCCTGAGGA
Organism: Akkermansiaceae bacterium; assembly: GCA_043779985.1. Classification (GTDB taxonomy): domain Bacteria; phylum Verrucomicrobiota; class Verrucomicrobiia; order Verrucomicrobiales; family Akkermansiaceae; genus Luteolibacter. The sequence continues at coordinate 550 of JAYWDF010000881.1, forward strand.
ACTACCCTGCAAATCGACCCGCCGGCGGCAACGTCCGCGGGTTTTTGCTGCATCGGCATTGCAATTTTACAAAATCTGTCCTACTGCCAGCGCTCCTAAGCGTCCTCCCCATGAACTCGATCCGAACTGTCGCCCAGATTGCCGCCGCCGTTGTCACTCTCGTTCTGGTGAGTTGTGCGAATCAAAGGCCCGCCACCACCGTCACCAAGAACGGCAAGACCGAATTCGTAAATCCCTTTCCAGCCGGCACTTACGACCACTTCAAGGCAGATCCTTCCTACCCGAAGACCTACTCGGTTTGGAAAAACGAGGATCTTCTCGCCAAAACGGATGCCGGCAATTCCTCGATCCGCATCAGCCTCGCCCAGCAGCGCGGCTTCCTCATGAATGGCGAGGAAGTGGCGATGGATTATCCGATTTGCTCCGGCATCGCAGCCCGCCCCACCCCGACCGGCACCTTCTATATTCTCGAGAAAATCGTAGACAAGAAATCCAATAAATACGGGCATATTTACAACGCCGAAGGTGAGGATGTGAACAGCAACGCCGATCTATCGATGGACGCCGTGCCGGAGGGTGGCCGCTTCGAGGGCGCATCCATGCGCTACTGGATGCGCCTCACGGGCGACGGCGTCGGCCACCACATTGGCCCGGTGAAGCGCCACCCCGCCTCGCACGCCTGCATCCGCGGACCGAGCGCCACGATGCCAATCGTATACTCCAAGGTCAAGGAAGGCACCCGCGTCACTGTCGAGTGAGTCGTGGCCTTCTTCCATTTTGAAAAAAGGCCCGGGATGCGACTGCATCCCGGGCCTTTTGATTTCAAGAGTTCAACAAGCTGGCGAGGATCACTCCTCCTCTTCCTTCAGGAATTTGTCATGGCCGGTTTTTTTCTCCTCCTTGAGAGCTCCAACGATCTTCGCGACTTCGTCGATTTTCCCATTGAGGAAGGCCTCCTCCACCTCGCACAAAGTCACATAGAGCTTGCCGATCATTTTGCGATACTCCACCGCGGCTTTCACCTTTTCTGGCCCTTCAGGCATCTCCTTGATCAGCGCTGGCACTTCCGCGGCGCTCTTCAAGGCCGCTTGCTGAGCTTCGCGGGCCTGCGTCGCTCCCTTCACTGGATCCGTCTCGCGGCGGAAGGCTTTGAACGCGTCGTTCATCGCTTCCATTTGTTTGCCCAAAGCGGTCTTCTCCTTCTCCGCCTGTGCGGGCATCAGCATCAGACCCGCCGCACAGCTTAACAGAAATAGTTGTTTTTTCATACGCCTCGGATACGAGCGAAATCAGCCCGCCTTTCCAATGGAAATTTTTGATTTATATTCTCCGCTTTCACGCCAGGGTTGGGGGCTTGAACTTCAAATCCAAATGGACCCGCCGCGGTATCCGCCTCTTGGCAACCCTCGCGCTCGCCACGGTGGTCGTTTGGTTTGTGCTGCCATTCACGATTTCCCTGCCTGCGGGATTGTGGGAAGCCCCGCTGAGATCCCCCGTTTTGCTGGACCGTCATGGCTCGCCGATCCGGCATCTCACTTTGCCGGATTCGACGCGCAGTGCGCCCGTCGAACTGGCTGAACTTCCTCCGGACTTCATCGCTTGTACCCTTGCCGCAGAGGACAAGCGATTCTACCAGCACGGCGGGATCGATCCGCTCGCAACGATCCGCGCCAGCTATGACTTTTTCGCCCGGCGCCGGGTGGTGTCCGGAGCCTCCACCATTACCCAGCAGCTCGTCAAAATCTCTTCCCCACCCGCGAAACGCAGCCCATTCATCAAAATCTATGAAGCCCTCGCCGCTCGCCGCTTGGAAATGATGTGGTCGAAGCGCCAGATCCTCACCGCTTACCTCAACCGCCTCGACTATGGAAATCTCCGCATCGGCCCCGCCGAAGCCGCCCGCTTCTATTTCCAAAAGCCCCTCACCGATCTTTCACTCGCCGAGTGCGCCTTGCTTGCCGGACTCCCTCAGGCGCCGTCCCGCCTCAATCCGGTCACCCACGCCCAGCGCGCCGTCGTCCGCCGCGACACGGTGCTCAGACGGCTATCATTGTTAGACCGCCGCGCATCACCGCGCGTCCCCGCCGCACTTGCCGAGCCGCTGAGCCTCCGCCCGCTGCTAGATTCCCAGCCTGCACCCTGGCTTGCCCACCTGTCTGAGATCTTAAACTCGCAACCTCAAATCCAGACCACTCTCGACCTGCCGCTCCAACGCGACCTCGAGTCCATCGTCCGCGAGGAAACCGCCAAGCACAAGGATGCCAATTTACGCCACGTCGCCGTCATCGCCATCCACAACACCACTGGGGAAATTCTCGCCCTAGTCTCTTCCGCCGACTGGAACGACCTCCGCGGCGGCCAGATCAATGGCGCGCTCACGCCCCGCTCACCCGGCTCAACACTCAAACCTTTCACCTACCTCCTCGCGATGGAGCGCAACCACCGCATCCCCGCATCCATCCTTGCCGACATCCCGACCGCCTTCCGCACTCCTCAAGGCCTCGATCTTCCGGAAAATTACGACCGCGCCTATCGTGGCCCCGTGACAATGCGCACCGCGCTTGCTTGTTCGCTCAATGTTCCCGCCCTGCGCGAATTGAATTCCCTCGGCGGACCACAACCACTTCACGAGCTCCTCGTCAAACTCGGCATCACCACCCTTGACCGCGATCCGTCGGCATCCGGCCTCGGCCTCACTCTTGG
>JAYWDF010000882.1:0-9265 GCA_043779985.1 Akkermansiaceae bacterium
TCCACAAACGCACGGCGTGGGCGGTGATCCCCATGGGATTGTGCCGGGCGCTGCTGCCGGTGATGGGGAGCCTCGCGATTTACCCTTACATCAATGACATCTGGCCGGTCGCGTGCGGGCTTTTTTGCTACATCATGGGGCTCTCGTTGAGCGCTAGATCCGAGTCCATGGCCGAGCCACCGAAACGGGTGGCGATCCTGGCGCGGGCACTTCTGCTGGGCACGCTGGTGGTGGTCGCGTGGGGAAATAAAGGGCTTTTAATCCATACGCTGCCAAGTGTCATCGGGGCATTGCCGTATCTGGTGTGGACACACCTTTGTTTGAAAATCTGGAGGAAACCGGTTCCGCTGCTGGTCTCGCGCTTGTTGGCCGGAATTCCACTGGTGGACTGGATGGTGCTGCTGCCCGTTTCATGGATGATGGCACTCCATGGACCCGGCGGCACGATTGGCTACATCGTGATGGGCTTCTGCGTCCCTCCCCTCGCCTTTATAGCCGCACTCCTTTTGCAAAGAGTCGCCCCGGCGACCTGATCCGGCTTGCGAAGGTCCGCTTCCCGCGCTCCACTCCTGGCACGCATGAGCATCGCAGACAAACAGGAACTCCTTTTGGAGGAACTCGGCCTTTTCCAGGATTGGACAGAGCGTTATGAATACGTGATCGGCCTCGGCAAAAAACTGGCCCCGATGGTCGAATCCTCGAAAACCCCGGACCACCTGATCAAGGGCTGCCAATCTCAAGTCTGGATCGACGCCGCTTTCGACAACGGAAAAGTTCGCTTCTCGGCGGATTCCGATTCGCTCATCACCAAGGGCATGATCGCGCTCTTCGTCCGGGTGCTCGGCGACGAGACGCCCGACGACATTCTCACCGCGGACATGAGTTTCATCGACCGCACCGGGCTGAAGGAACATCTCGCGCCGACCCGCGCGAATGCCCTGACGCTGATGGCGAATCAAATGAAAAAACACGCCCTCACATTTTCCTCCAAGTCATGATTGCCTCCATTCTTGAATTCACATGGATCACCGATCCCCAGGCGTGGGGAGCCCTGTTCACTCTCACTATGTTGGAGATCGTGCTGGGAATCGATAACATCGTATTTATTTCTATTCTGGTAGATCGCCTGCCACCTGAAAACCGCAAACGGGGACGCCTGATGGGCCTGGGGCTCGCCATGTTCGCACGGATGGTATTATTGCTGTCGATCACCTGGATCATGAGCATGCAGGACGCGCTATTCGCGATCCCGGTCCATCCCTCACTGTGGGATATGATGCCCAGCGCTGCGGAACACGCCGGCCGCCTCGGCATTTCCGTCAAAGACCTCATCCTGCTCGGCGGCGGATTCTTCCTCATCTGGAAATCCACCAAGGAAATCCATCACAATCTCGAAGACCATGAGGAAGCCACCATCACGGGCAAGGTGACCACCAGCTTTGGCGCAGTGCTGGTGCAGATTGCTCTCATCGATATTATCTTCTCGCTCGATTCGGTGATCACCGCCGTCGGCATGGTCAACGACCCGACCCGAGTCTCGCTGATGATGGTAGCCGTGGTGTTAGCGATCGGCGTGATGATGCTCGCGTCGGGAACGATCAGCAGCTTCGTTTCACGCCATCCATCAGTGAAAATGCTGGCGCTCTCGTTCCTCATCATGATCGGCACCGCGCTGATGGCGGAGGCCCTGCACTTCCATGTCCCCAAGGGCTACATCTATTTCTCAATGGTATTCTCGCTTGCCGTGGAACTGCTGAACCTCCGCGCGCGAGCCAAGAACCCACCGCCAGCCGCCGCGGAGATTTAATACACGGGTGAGCCGCTGGATCAGGGATGGGAGCCCCTAATTTCGGGCTGCCTGTATTTCCGTATCGCTACTGGCCCGGGCCATACCCCGGATTACCTCGCGACCGAGGAACAGGAGCGGTGCCATGCACAACATCCCGCGCCAACCAAGTTCGAGAAAACCGGCCTTGGGAGATGCGGGGACCCAGATCGCCAAGGCTGCGAGAATCGTTGAGAATACCAGCAAGGGCAGCCAGGTATCCTTCAGGTGATAGCCAAGGTAGCTTTTCAAGGGCAGCTTCAACTTGCCGATGGTCATCGGGATCACCCAGAACCAGCCTACTAGGGTGGTGGGTATCATCGTGCCGAGCGCGACGCCGAGAACGCCGAATTGATAGGCCAGAATGATGCTCAGCACGACGTTCGCCGCTGCATCCGCGATGGAAATAAAGAGCAGGCGCTTTTCATCGCCGCACATCATGAGGACCCGCTTTGAGCAGCTGTTGGTCAATTGGGAGCTGTAAACCGCGAACAGCAAAGACTGCCCGATCCACCAGGTGTTGACGGGCACGCTTTTCATCCCGGTCAGCACCCGGATCAGCGGCTCCAGATAGACGGCGGAAAGCAGATAACAGGGAGTGACCAGCAGGAACGTGAGGCGGGAGCTGCGGAGCAGCAGATTCCGCAATCCGGAGTCATCGCCCTTCGCATACATGGCCGCAGCAGCGGGCGAGAGCACTTGCTGGAGCTGAGTGCTGAACAATCCGAGCATCTCGCCCATTTTAAAACCCGCCTGATAGATGGCCACGAACGCCACGCCGAGAGTCAGGGAAATCACCAACTGGTCGCTCTTTGCCATCAGCATATTGCTGAAGGTGATCAAGTAGGCGGCGATGGAGAATCCCATTTGTGATTTCACCGCCCGCCACTCGAACCACTTCGGCGAGAATGAAATCCCGGGCAGGCGCTGGATCGCGAAGACGGCGGCGATCGTGTTCGGCAAGGCGCTGGTGATCACGCTCACACCCATCAAGGTGGAAATACTCCAGTGCGCGGAGAGCCCCCAATAGAGAAAGCCGAAGTTGAGCACGGTGGCAAAGGTCCCCACCCAGTTGGCAATGTCGATGCGCTGCAAGCCTCGTAGAATTTCAGGAAACAGGCCCAGGGGAAACATCACCGCCATACCGATGAAGAACACGGCGTAGGCCTTGCCGAACTCCGCACGATCGGCAGGGAGCACTCCCATGCGGGACAAAAAGGGATCCCGAATGGTGAGGAAAACCACCAACAACAAAAGCGCCATTCCGACAAAGGTCCAAAGAATCGTCGCCAGGAGCTTGCTCAATCCGGCGATGTCTCCGGTCGCGGTTTTCTCAGCCACGGCCTTCTGGGCGGTGAAGCCGAAGCCGAAGTCGAGCAGGATCCCGTAGCCGAACAAGGACCATAACAAGGCCCAGAAACCGAACTCCGCTCCCGAAAACTGTTGGAACATCAACCGGAACAGGATCAATCCCAGAAGCATACGGGTCACCACCCCGACATAGCCGCTTGCGGTGGTGCTCCAGAACCTACGTTGCCATTCAGCCATATGATTTGATTTAAAAACTTAAATTTGAAGGTTCGAGAGTCTCGGCGTAAATCCGTGCCGCAGCGGCGGCATGGGCGGACCAGGTGAAGCAGCCGGCCCACTCGATCCCCTGCCCCTCGCGCTGAACGCGCTCCGCGGAATCCATGGCGGTCAGGCGGGTCATGGCCGCGGCGATAGAGCGCTCGTCAAGCCCGTCAAAAAGAATCCCGGCAGGTCCGGCGACTTCGGGCAGACTCGTCGAGTTCGCACAAGTGATCCTGGTTCCGCAGGCTTGAGCCTCGAGCAAAGGCAGGCCGAATCCTTCCATCAACGAAGGAAACACCAAGGCCTCTGCCGCGGCATACCACAAGGGCAGATCGCCATTGTCCACGAATCCCTCCAGACGAATGCGATCGCGAAACGGACTCGCGGCGACAGCACTTTCCACGACGTCGGAACCATGCCACGGCGCACCGGGTAGTATCAACTGTCCGGAGAATGCTCCGGACTTTGCAAGCTCTTCAAAGGCGTGGATCAGGCGCACATGGTTCTTCGCCGGATGCTCGAGCCGTGCGACGTAGAGGAAAAACGGTTGTGCCAGATTCTTACGCTGCCGGAAGGCGGCGATGGGCTCGGCGCCGGGTGGATAGAACATCTGGTGATCGATCCCATTGGGAACCACCGTGACCTTGGCCGCCGGGACATTCATCCAGCGCACCACATCCTTGCCGGTTGTCTCACTCACCGCAATCACCCGCTGGACGCGCCGGGCGATCATCGGCACGATCACCCGCCCGAAGAATCCCCGGGCGAAGTCGTATTTCTCTCTCAGAATGAACGGAGCGCAATCATGGATCGTCGCCACCTGCGGCACTGAACAACGAACCATCATCCGCCGATAGCTCGGGATGTGGACGAGATCGATGCCCAACTTTTTCACAAGCCCGTTGAGCTTCACTTGATGCCAAAACAGATTCGCGATGCCGCCGCCCATATTGCGCGGGATCGAGACCCAACGTTCATCCTTCACCCACGGAAATAATCCGCGGTCAGAATCCAAGCCTGCGACGAAGAGGTCCACCGCAGCCTGCTCGCGGACCAAAGCCTCGCTAAGGGCGATAACGTAACGCGCGACACCGGAGCGCCCGCCTTGGATCATCCCTGCGGAAAGCAGCACTTTCACGAGGCAACCTCGCTTTTCCACTCGGTCAGGATTTTATCGAGGCGCAACAGTGCGATGATCTCGCACACGGCTGGCGTGGCACCGGCAAGATGCATTTGCCCACCTTTCGCCGCCATGGATTTCCACGCCCGGATCAATCCGCCGACCGCACGGCTGTCGATAAAACTCACGTCTTTCAAATCCACGACCAACACCTTGATGGCTGGGGAGTCTGAAATCGCAGCATCCAGAGTCGCCATCATTTCGTCATGGTAGAGCGCATCGAGAGCGCGGTTGAACGCCACCCAAACCACACCATCGGACGCCACTTTGCGAATGGCACCGCTGGCTTCATGCTCGCGAATAAGTTTCATCGCCGCGGCTTCTGAATCCACGACCGAAATGAGAGTATCCATCCGCACCGCTTTGATCGCCCCCATGAATGCATCCGACGGCTGGACGACCATGAGCAACTGATCCGCCGCTCGGCAATTCCTGGCTAACAACGCAAGCCGGCCCAGGCCGGAGCTGTCCATGAAGCCAACCTGGGAAGCATCCAGCAAGAGCGGGTTCACAATCGTAGCAGGCACGGGTGCGCTTGCCAGCGTGCTCTTCTGCAAGTCGCCCTGCCATACCATCCGAGTCACGGCCACATTCGGTTCCCCGGTGAGGGGAGAATGGCCGGGCAGGGACTCTCCGATGACCTCACGTCTCCGTTGGGACCACGCTTGCTGCACGGCAGCCTTGCCAAGGAAAACCAGATCCTTGCGATAACGAGACACCAGACGGCCCGGGCTGCTCGACATCCGCCAGAACCATTCCAGACCCGTTTTCTGCATCCAGCGAGGAGCTCGCTTCTGCTTCCCGGTGATAAAGTCGAGACTGGCTCCGACTCCGATGCTTAAAGGAATCCCCGCTTCCCGGTGGTGGGCGAAAATCCACCGCTCCTGCTTGGGGCAACCGAGACAGACCAATAATAGTTTCGCGCCACTCGCCCGCATTTTCGCGCACAGTGCGTCGTTGTCCCACTCAATCACCGCGCCAAAAGGAGGTGCGTCGATCCCTACCACCTTGAGACCCGGGTACCGCTCTTCCACGATGACCTTCGCCTCCTCAAGGGTGGCTAGATCACTACCAAAAAAATAGACCGAGTGCCCCTCCTCCCCGCAGATCTGCAACAGACGTGGCACCATGTCCGAGCCCGCCACCCGCTCGCGCAAAGGGTAGCCGAAAAGTCTCGAAAGCCAGACCAGCGGCATGCCATCACAAACCACCCGGTCCGCGAAGAAGACGATCTTTTTCAAATCCGGATCTTCATAGGCTTGGGTGGTGAAATCGACATTGGCAGTCACCAGATAGCGGGCTTGGTCGCCCTTCATTGCCGTGCCGCAGTAGTCCAGCGTCTCTCCGAGCGTGAGGTCGTGAAACGGCAAGCCCAGCAGGACTGTGATGGGTGGCTCTTGTAACATCGTATTCATCTGTCGGAGTGCGTGAGTGAGTTCAACCGGTCCGCCAAGCGCTTGCCCAGCGCACCCCACGTGTAGATTTCGAGGATCCGCGAGCGCCCGGCCAGTCCTTGGCAGCGGCGCAAATCGGCATCGTTTACATACCGAAGCACCGCGTCCGCGAAAGCCTGCGGTGTATCGGCAAGAAGCAAATGTTCGTCGTGATTCAACTCCAGCCCCTGGGCTCCCAAGGTCGTGGAAACCACCGGATTGGCCATCGCCAGCCCTTCTGCGATTTTCAAACGGGTGCCACCGCCAATTCTCAAGGGCACCATTTGCAGCCAAGCCATTTGATAGAACGGCCTGACATCCGGAACCTCACCGGCGAAATCCACCCCTGGAAGGGCCGCGTAACGCCTTACCTCGGCAGTGGGATTCTTGCCCACCAGGATCATCTTGAATGCAGGACAACGTTCCATCACCAAGGGATGCACGCATTCAAAATACCAGGACAACCCATCGGTGTTAGGTATGTAATCCAACGCCCCGCAAAAAAGCGCGGTGGGATGCTCCGTAGGGAGCGGCGGCCATTCGTCTGCACTGAAAAAACCTACATTCGCACCGTTCGGCAGGACGAATACCCGCTCACTGGGGCCGAGTTTCTCCCGCAGGAACGTCTCGTCATCCGGTCCGCAAACCACGGTCAAGGCGAGTTCCCGCCGCACTTCGCGCTCAAGCCGGGCGATCTTCGAGAGATTTTCCCGAGCCTTGAATTTAGCGAAAAAATTCTGCGTCAACGTCTGCAGCACTTCCGTCTGGAACAACCAGTCCACGCGGCTCCGGTCCATGACCCTCGCGGGATGATGGGGAAACACGGCTTTGACATAAGGCCACAGCACCAGATCACAAAAGTTAACGATCTCATATTCCTGTCCCGTCGTGAATTCCCGCAACGATTCCAGGACTTTTTCAGACCACCAGTGCCTTACGGTCACCGGCAGCGGATTCCAGATTCGATCAGTCAAAAACGGAGCCCATGGCGCGTGTTGGAAGGGCTCGAAATGGACCCGCTTGCAGAACCCTTGAAATCGCTCCAAGTGCGACGTGTCTTCCGGTTCGGACGACAGGCAGAAAAGATCAATCTCGAAATGATCAGCCAGTGCCTCAGCCAAGTGATAGACACGTTGATAGGTCCCGCGCATCAGGGGATAAGGAACGTAGGGCAGGAAAATCAACAGTCGTTTCATCGGTTTATGCGTAATAGGCCCACCACTTTGTATAGACGCCCACCCACGCTTGGATTCGCGAGGCATCTTCGGCAGGAGCGGGTAAAAAGCGACCCGCCTCCGCCACCCCTCCAGGCGTAAGCCCCAGCAGACAAGGCAGTGCCCGCATCAGGCCGGCACGCGGATAGTCTCCAAGCGGCCGGAGGAATCCGCCGCGCCTGAGGCGATCCCTCAGAGCCAAAGTTAGATTCTTCGCGAACGAATTGGCGGTCAACAGGCGCGGGAGAGCGAGGTAGGTGGAAAAATCCGCAATGGGACGATTGAGACGCTTGGTCTCGGCCGCCAGATACACCTGTCCCCAAGCCTCGATGAGCCTGGCGGACTCTTCCTCAAGCTCCGGCCAAGTTTTCCCTCCGGCGAACGGGTGAAACTTGAAGCCCACCCCTTCTTCATGCCATTTCCTCAATACGGAAAGTTCTTCCGGCAAGTCCGCAGCACTCAGCCGCGCACCCCGCTCGCGACATTTTGAGGTATAGAGCCCGTTCAAACACAGCCAGCCATCTCCCAAGGCGAGCTTCAACTTCGCGTGGTTCCGGATTACGAATTTCATTCCGTCCTCATCCCCCATCCGGCTGCGTGAGAAGAACATGCCACTGCCCCGGTTCCATAACAGTCGTGACGCCTCCTCGGGCTCAATCCGTGAAAAATCGAGGCCGTCGCGCAAGCGCAGGAGAAATCTGGCGTCGCCCGCAACCACCACGTGCCCCGCCACAAGATCAGCGAACATCATCGACCGACTCGGATCTCCCACGGAGTCTGCCCGCAGGCATTTGATCTCCACATCGATCCCGAGCAGGACACTTTCCGTCCGCTCGATTTCGCGACACCAATAGTCAAGATGCGGATCAGAAGGAGCATCGTCAAAGAGGAAGTAGTCGAGATCGTTAGAGAACTCCACGCCCTCAGGTCCCTGCATAACCCCGCCCTCACCGCGGCCGTAACCACCGCCCAGAACCAAGGCTCCGTAATAGCCCTTCTCCTCAAAGGATGCCCGGACGCGCGTGAAATGACTCTCCAGCCGAGCCTTTAACTCAGGGTGATCTCCTTCGAAATAAAGTCCCATCGTTCCCGGTGCCCACTCTTAGTTTCGAGGTTCAAGATCAAAAATCCGGTGTACCTGCATCAGTTCTAGAATCGTCATCACCTTGGTACCCACCGCCAGAAGCTTTACGGGACGCCGCCCCTCCGGCAGCAGGTTGTGCGCATGAAGGAAGGCTCCCAAGCCGGAACTGTCGAGAAACTCCAACCGCGAGCAGTCGATCTCGATACGACCTGCGGAGTCAGCAATTGACTGAGCAGCGACTTCCCTGAACTTCGGAGCATTCATCCGGTCGAGGCTTTCTTCCATAACAGTCAGCACCATCGTGCCATCACTTTTCAGTTTTGATTCAACAATCATAGAGAGTCTACGGGTTCAATTTTCCACTAGGATCGCAATCCATCCATTTCCCAGCGCGCTGTATGATACATGGCACCACGCGCATTCCACTGCCGCGAGATGAAGGCTCGTTCCTGATGGAATGCCCGGCTCACGAAGCCGGAAATTCCACCTACGGTGTTTACCTCCCCCAAAAAACTGGATTGTTTGCTTCCCTAAGACAACTAAATAGTTCACAAACCCGAAAAATGAACGTCGACCCGGCAGAATACTGGAGCCAAATTGGCCAGAGTGGCAAAATTGAGCAATGGAGTCGCAATGCCCGCCGCAAAATGTCGATCTGGCGCTCCACTATTTTGTTAGCCCGCGGGCTGAAGCGCGGTCTCGACATCGTGGGCTCCTTCGGGGCGATTTGTGCGTTTTCGCCCATCTTCATTGTCACCATGGTGCTGATCAAATGGGAAGACGGAGGTCCTATATTTTTCTGCCAGAAGCGGGTGGGGGCCGGTGGCCGACTCTTCGGCATGTGGAAGTTCCGGTCGATGGTTGTCAACGCGGACCAAATCAAGGATCAACTGCTTCAAGACAACCAGCACGGCCAGTCCGGCGTGACGTTCAAGATGAAGAATGATCCCCGGGTGA
>JAYWDF010000883.1:0-3247 GCA_043779985.1 Akkermansiaceae bacterium
CTTTGCGCGCGCATCAGGGCATCGGGGCGGATGCGGATTTGTGGGCGACCGGGGTGGCGCGGGAGTATCGCAAGCTGCTGATGGCGGGGGGTGTTGGAAAATCTTCGGAGAGTGTGGGCCGGGATGGGAAGCGGGTCACGAAGACCTTACGCAAAGGCATTTCAAAGGAGGACGCGGCGAAGGAACGCGACCTGGATCGCGAAATCCCCCTCGGGAAAATGCTGCGCTGCCGGGTGCGCTATTTCACGGACGGCGCGGTGATCGGCAGCCGGGGGTTCGTGAATGAAGCATTTACGAGCGCGCGGAAACGTTTCGGAGCGAAGCGAAAGAATGGAGCAAGACGGTTAAAGGGTGATGCTGCACCGGCGGGCGGGATTCTGTGGACCCTGAGGGATTTGAGGAAAAACGTGACATAAGCTGGGGGAAGTCGATAGGCGCATCATTCAATGCTGATAGGTATCCGCATGGAGAAGTGGTGCATTTTCATCCCGGCACCCGAGCTGCAGTCTTCCGGGCTGGACAGCTCGGATCTTGAGGACTACGGATCGCCCCCCCTTGCCCACCGCACGCCGACGAGCAATGTTCACGCCCCCCTTTCTACAAACTTTTTCCTCGTCCTCGCGCCCGCCTTTCCCCCACCCTCCCGGCGCAATGCTCAAGGCCGGAATCGTAGGACTACCCAATGTCGGTAAATCGACACTCTTTAATGCTGTCACCCGCACCCGCAAGGCGGAGGCAGCTAATTATCCATTCTGCACCATCGATCCGAACGTCGGCATCGTCAGTGTGCCGGACCCACGCCTCGCCGTGCTTTCGAAGATTTCCGGCTCCCACAAGCTTGTGCCCACCGCCATCGAGTTCGTCGACATCGCCGGATTGGTCAAAGGCGCTTCCGAAGGTGCCGGCCTCGGCAACCAGTTCCTAGCCAATATCCGCGAAACCGACGCTATCGTCCAAGTCGTCCGTTGTTTTGAAAATGACGACATCATTCATGAACTCGGCTCCGTCGATCCGATCCGCGACATCGAAATCATCAACTCCGAGTTGATCCTCGCCGACATGGCCTCACTCGAAAAGCGCCGCTATTCCCGGGAAAAGAAAGCCAAGGGCGGCGACAAGGAGTCGAAAAAAGAAGTCGAGCTCATCGACATCATCATGCCGCATCTCGATCAGGGAAATCCGGCGCTCACCATCGATTTCAGTGACGACGACAGAGCCATCGTGAAGGAGTTTTTCCTCCTTTCCTCGAAGAAGACCATCTACGCGTGCAACGTCGCCGAGGATGAATTGGCCGGTGCCATCGCCGATCCGGATTCTCACGCCCAAGTCGCCCGCGTCCGTAAATTCGCCGCCGAACACACCGGCTCGGAGGCCGTCGTCATCTCCGCGCGCATCGAGGAAGAACTCAGCGACATGCCGGTCGAGGAGGCTAACGAATTCCTCGCTGAAATGGGCGTGACGGATTCCGGCGTCTCGGCGCTCATCCGCGGCGTCTATCACCTTCTCGGCCTGCGCACTTACCTCACCACCGGCGTCCAGGAAACCCGCGCCTGGACCATCATCGCTGGCGATAAGGCCCCGGCCGCCGCCGGCGTGATCCACACGGATTTCGAGCGCGGCTTCATCGCTGCGGAAATCGTCCACTACGACGACCTTGTCGCAGCCGGAAGCATGTCAGCCGCCAAGGTCGCGGGCAAAGTCCGGATCGAAGGCAAACAATACGTCATGAAGGATGGCGACGTGGTTGAGTTCCGCTTCAACGTCTAACGAATTGAGCCAGCCGGCAGGGTCCCGCAAGTCGCCCCGGAGTGCGGCATGCCCTGGTGCCGCCTGCAGCGGATGGATGCTCCGCACCCCATCCGGCAGAGCCGGAGCTCCCAGGGCGCGAGCAGAGCTTTGCGCACTCCGGAGTACTTACGCGCCCAGCGTCGGATCATAGTCCTTCGGGGCGCGGATGATTTTCTCGATGCCGTGTTTGGTGACGAGATTGCCCGCGCTTGAGCGGCTCTTGATGCCGAACTCGGCGAAGTGCAGGGGCCGGATCAGGTTCTTCATGCGCAGCCCGGACTTGAGGTGGACGAGCAGCATCTGCGCCGCGCTCTCCTCGTTGGTCTTGTGGAAGGCGAAGTAGAGAATCCGGCTGCCGGGAGTGCCCTTGGTCAAGTCATACTCCTTGTCGCGGGTGATGCCGCCGACCGTGAAGCGCTTGGCGAGGATCGGCCCGTCGCGCCCATCTCGATAGATCATAGAATAGATCAAGTCCTCTTCCTTGCGGAAAATGGCGACACGCAGCGGCTTCTGGCCGACGAAGACCTTGTCCGCCACCTTCATGACGCGCATTTTGCCGTCTTGGGTGAATGCGATGATGTCGTCGATAGTGGAGCATTTTTCCACGGGCTCACCGTCTTTCTTTAAGCCGTAGCCGGCGAAGCCGTTCTTGGCATCCAGATAGAGTGTCTCGGTGGCGGCGACGACCTGCATGCGGTCCACCCGTTCGAACGAGGCGATCTCGGTGCGGCGCTCGCGATCCTTGCCGTATTTTTTCCCAAGCTCTTCATACCAGCGGATGGTGTAGCGGGTGAGATTGCGGAGGTGCTTGTCGGTTTCCTCGATGGACTTTTCCAGCCCGCGGATTTCCTCGTCGGCTTTGAAGGCGTCGAACTTGGAAATACGCTTGATCTTGATTTCGGTGAGACGGGCGAGGTCCTCTTCGGTGACTTCGCGCTTAAGGAGCTTCTTGAAGGGCTTCAAGCCGTCGTCAATGGCCTTGAGCACGGCCTCCCAGGTTTCGCATTCTTCGATATCGCGGTAGATGCGGTTCTCGATGAAGATTTTCTCCAGCGAGCTGAAATGCCATTTCTCACCGAGTTCCCCGAGTTTGATCTGCAATTCCATTTCCAACAGATTCCGCGTGTGGAAGGTCGTGCGTCGGAGGATCTCGGAAACGCCGAGGAACTGCGGCTTGCCATCGACAATGACGCAGGCGTTGGGTGAAATCGTTAGTTCACAGTCGGTGAAGGCGTAGAGCGCGTCGCGCGTCTGGTCGGCATCGGCACCGGCGGGCAGGTAGACGAGGATGTCAGCGTTGGCCGCGGTGTTGTCCTCGATTTTCTGGATCTTGATTTTACCCTTGTCGGCGGCGGCCACGATCGACTCCATCAGCGCCCCGGTGGTGGTGCCGAAGGGGATTTCGGTGATGCGCAGATAGCCTTTTTTCTCAGTGGAAATGCGGGCGCGGACCCGGATT
>JAYWDF010000884.1:0-3246 GCA_043779985.1 Akkermansiaceae bacterium
AAAAAATTTCATGGCTACCATCTCGCCGGCTGGCTGGTGCTGAGCGGCGCAACCGCGCTCGCCGGGAATTTCGCCGTGCCCGCCGATGGCGCGGTGGCATTTCGGCGCGACAAGATCCCTCTGGATGTGGATGCCATGGCGAATCTTTCCCGCCAGCTGGTGACCCTCGCCCAGGGACTCGATTCGGAAACCGCTGCGAACCGCCACACCGCGGCACAAATGCTCGCGCTCGCCACTGCACTGGATCCAGCGAATGTCAAAGCCCGGGACCTGATCTCCGAGTTTCAAAATGACAAGCACCATGCCAGCACCGATGCAGAACAGCTCGCGAAAAGCCAGGCCCGGATTTGGCAACTGCTGAGCTGGCTGGAATCACCCGATGCCGGGGCTCAAGGCCAGGCGCTCGCCGCTTGCCTGACGGATGTGATCATCGCGTCCGATCCACAACATCCGCGGGCCGAAGCCTTGCGGGCGGCTGGAGAACGTGGGGCTTGGACCGGCTGGGTACCTGCCGTTTCCGCTTACGAAACGCCCGTCATTCCCCAAGCCGCCACCCCGGATGACGCGGCGGGCCCTGTGCCCGAGATTGTGAAATCCGGCATTCTGCTTTCAAAGGGGCAGGTCCTCACGCCGCTTTGGAAACCCATCGACAAATCCGTCCCCACCGCTTGGGTGCTCACCTCCGCTCCGCTTGAAATGTCGGCTGGAATGATCGAGGAGGATAAGGGGAATCTCCCGCCGTTTTCCCTCACGATTGGCCCGCCGGACAATACTAACAAAATATCCCAACTGCGCAAGCCGCTGCTCCAGATCCTGAAGAATCAGAAAGTGACCTTGCCCGCGGGGGGCTATGTGACCATTTCCGGCGCAGCCCTCGAGGCTTCATTGCTCACCAACAAGCGCCAGTCTATCAGCGCCGCCGCCTTCGTATTAACCAGCGCCGCCCTATCAGGTCGCGAGCCGGAGGCCACGATCATTGGCACCGTGGATGAAACCGGCGCATTCAAGCTGCCCACCGGATTCTGGGACCAACTCCGCTCACTTGGCCCGGGCAAAGGGCGCAGACTCGTGCTCCCCGCCGCCGCCGCCGAGCTTTTACCCTCCATGCTCGCCCTAGAGAAGCCCCAGTTTTTTCTCGATTATGAAGTGCTTCTCGCGTCGAACGTTCAGGAGCTCCTCGAACTAACATTGAAATCCCCCGCAGAGCCCCTTGCGAAGGCCTCGGCGCAGTTTCAAGAGATCCGCGACAAAGCCGGCTCTCAAGCCGTGGGCCAATACGTCGCGAACCCCTTCGTCCGGCGGCGTCTCTCAGACCTCGCCCTTGAAGCCCCCTATCATTATTCCGCGAAAATGCTCGCCATCCAGGCTGCCGGAAACCGGCCGTCCTATATTCTGCGGGTGGTCCTCGCTTCCGAGCTCCGCCGCGCTGCCGAGCCGATGGCTTGGATCGTCAAACTCTCCGACCTGCCGGGCGCCACCATCGACACCGCCCAGCTCAGCTCCACCTACGACTCCTGCTCGACTCAGCTGGCGCAGCTGCTCCGCAGCGTCGCCAAGGATGACCGCGAGCTCGTCGCGCACGTCCAAGACGCCGTTACGGCCGTCCGGACTCTCGACCGCGCGGCCCACTCTCGCGGTGACAGCATGGTCGTAATGGCGGCGATTTCCTCTGCGCATGCCGCGTTCGTCCGGACCTACAAAAGCGTCACCGAGGAGCTCGGCCGGGAAGCTGGGGATCCCGAGCCCCCTCCGGCTCCTTGACAGCATCAAGCATGCGCAGGTCGCGGGCCAATCTTGTAATCTTGCTTTTTTCTCTGGAAATCCCACAAAGGAGGCCGCCGTGTCCCGTCAACAGCAGTTACGTCTTAACCGATCCTTGACCATACTCGCCGGGGCTTGTTTGTTAGTTTCCTGCGATACGCCGCAAAAACGCGCGCTCCGGGAATTGGCCAGGCTCGGAATCGAGCCGTCTGGAAGCGCCCTGCTCCAAGCCGTCGCGGCCCAGGACTCCAAGCGTGTAGGCTGGCTTCTCGACGTCGGCGTCTACACCGAACCGCGCGACTCAGAGGGCAAGACCCCGGTGCGCATCGCCCTTGAAAATCACGACCTGCCCACGGTTTTCAAACTGCTCGATGCCAAGGCGAATGTGAACGCCACCACTGCGGACCATGTTAGCGTCCTCAGCATCGCCGTCGGACTCGAGGAAACCGCGATCGTCGATAAACTCCTTTGCGCGGGAGCCCACACCGACGGCCTGATGCCCGATGGCGAAAAAATTCTTCCATGGGCGATCCACAAGGGCCGTCTCACCTTCGTGCGCGCCATGATGAAATCCGGCACCGATCCACATGTCAAAGATCGGGCGGGCAATCCACTGCTACACGTCGCCATGGAGACCGGACGGCGCGATCTGGTAGACTCCTTGATCGAACTCGGCGCTGACCCCGGAGCCACCAATGCTGCCGGAGAAACCACGCTCGAGCTCGCCTTCCGCCAAGGCTGGCTCGACGCCGTTTTCAAGCTCGCCGGCGCCGGAGCCGATCCTAACGCCCCCTGCGTTAATGGACTCACCCTGCTTGATCAAGCGATCGCGGACCGGGACTCGGAGCGTATTACCCTCCTGCTGAAAATCGGGGCCGACCCCAATGGCCGCCACCCGACTGCGCAGTCACCGAGTCCGCTGGAGCGGGCCTTCTCGGGTGCGGACTCATCCTTGTTGCAAGTCTTCCTGGATCAAGGCGCTAGGCCGCCAGAGGGCAACTGGGATTCCTGGCTTTGGACAGCCTATGCAAATCACAATCCCGCAGCTGCACGCCTCCTCCTCAACCACGGCGCTCGCGCCGCCACCCGGGGCCCGGGGCGACTCTTACCCGTCGAGGCGGCGGCACTTGCGCGGCAAGGTTCGTTCGTAAAATTACTCCTCGACTACGGCTGCCCTGCGGGAAATTCGCTCTACGGGGCCTGCGCCCGGGGTGATGCGGACATGGTCGGCCTCCTCCTCGCCTGCGGTCTACCCATCAATGCCACCCGCATTCCCTCCCGCGACACCGCCTTGAGTGTCGCCATCCGGCGAAAGCAAGACGCCGTGGCTTGTCTACTCGTTCGCAACGGTGCGGACATCCGCCTCCTACTGCCAGAGGGCCAGACTCCTCTTCATCTGGCGATCGCCACCGGCTGCCATCGCACGGTCAAAGAGCTCCTCTCCGCAGGTGCCGATCCCAACACCCCCTTTACGCTCCCGGTTTC
>JAYWDF010000885.1:0-3244 GCA_043779985.1 Akkermansiaceae bacterium
GAAACTCCCTTGCCTATTGATGCGGTTTCTACCCTCGTCCATATGCCCCTTTTTCATCAAGACGCCAGCCCAGGTAAAGCCGCCACGGCGATCGGATGCCCGCGTGTTTGGCGTAGTAGGCGATTTAGCGCCGACAAGAGCCTCTACTTTTCGCCGGCAGAGTTATTCCAATGAACTGGGTTAGGACATATAGGCCTTGGTGACGAAGTCTCCATATAGCCTTACGATTCTGCCTGATAGATATCACTCCATCACCCGCGCGACTTGCGGGAGTTTTTCGAAATGCCCATCCAACGTCAGCACCGGGACCCCATGCTCTACCGCCAAGGCGGCGATCCAGATGTCGTTCTCCGGGATGGGCGTGCCTGCCTTGCGCAGGAAATATTTCAAATTCGCATAACTGCGGCTCGTGGGATCACCCACGGTCACGACCCGCACGACCGGCGAGCGCAGGAAGTTTTGCAGCTTGATCTCGTTTTCTGGGCCCTGCGCGGCACCTTGAAAACCGTAGCGAAGTTCTCCAAGGACGATTGCCGGGATAAGCACCTCGCTGGCGGTGATAATGGTTTCATTCCACCGCCCGTCCCTGCGCCAGTCGGAGTAGGCGTTGGTATCCAGCAGGATTCTCATTTCCAATCCTCGGGATTGATCTGCCTCAGCTCTTCAAGATGGGCGTCCCACCCGGGGCCGAAATCGGAATCCGCCGCGAATTGCTCCAAACCGTTGGTCGTTTTTTCCAGATCGATGCCGAGTCCTTTCTCAAGCGCTTCCACCAGCACCGTATTGATGGCCACTCCTCGCTGGCGGGAGCGAAGTTTCGCTTCAGCGATGCAGCTTTCCCGCACGTGACGCACTGTGATTTGCTTCATGCAGGCAGCGTAGGCAAATTTTGCATTCACTCAACCCCAAATCCCAATCCTCCCTCCCATGGGCAACGAAGTCTCCAGCAACCTCCCCGACGACTGGGCCACCGTGGATATGGTTGCCCAGTTCACCTTTTGTCCCCGGCGTTTTCATCTGATGTATGTGGAAGGCCGGTGGGAGGACAACGAATACACCGTGGAGGGCAGGGCGGTGCACCGGCGGGTGGACCGGATTGACCAGATCCTGCCGGAAACCGCTGCCCGCGAGACCCCCAAGGAGGAAGACGGCGACGCGCCACCGGAGATCGCCCGCAGTGTCTCGCTCGCGGCCGACGATCTCGGCCTGATGGGCAAGCTCGACCTTGTTTCCTGTGATCCGGAAGGCGGCGAGGCCATCCCCGTGGAAACCAAGCGCGGACGCGTGCCGGCGATTCCACTGCGGTCCTATCCGCCGGAACGGGTGCAAGTGATGGCGCAGGGATTGTTGCTGAGAAGGCACGGCTATCGTTGTGATCACGGTTACATCTATTTCGCGGGAAGCCGGACGCGGGTCCGGGTCGACTTCGATGACGAGCTTGAAAAGCAGGCGCTCGATGTGATCGCCGCCGTGCGCGAAGGCAGGGGCGCGACAGTCATGCCGCCGCCCCTCGAAGATAGCCCGAAGTGCTGGGGTTGCTCGTTGTGCGGGATTTGCCTGCCCGACGAAACCCATGAACTCCGTCGCGACCATGAAGCCGGGGAGTCGCCCGATCTCGGCAGTGATCCACGCCGTCTCTATCCGGCCCGCGACCGGGCCACCCCGTTTTACATTCAGGAGCAGGGCGCACGGATCGGGAAAACCGGCGAGCGACTCACCGTGACCAAGGAAAAGGAAATCATCGGCGACAGCCGGCTGATCGATACCAGCCAGGTTGTGTTGTTTGGCAACGTGCAGATTTCCGCGCAGGCCCTGCACCTGCTGATGGAGAAGGGGATTCCCGTCATTCATTTCTCCACGGGCGCATGGTTTCACGGCATCAGCCACGGCACCGGCATCGAAAATGCCTACTCGCGGGCGGCCCAATACGCCGCCGCCGCCGACCCGCTGCATTGCACCCGCTTCACCGTGCCGCTGATCCATGCAAAAATCGCCAACCAACGCGCGCTCATCCTCCGCAACGGCAGTGGGGAAACCAAGGACCGCTGTGTCCGTGAACTCGCCGCGCAGTTGAAAATCTTCGATCCCGGCGAGACGTTCACGCGCCCGATTCCCCCGGACATCCTGCGCGGTTGGGAAGGCCAGGCCGCCGCGCATTATTTCGCCGCCTTTTCCGGGATGCTGAAAACCGGCGAGCTGCCGGACTTCGATTTCTCGACCCGCAACCGGAGGCCGCCCAAAGACCCGGTCAACGCGTTGCTCTCATTCGCCTACGCACTTCTGGTCAAGGAATGCCTCGTTGCGCTGTGGGGCGAGGGACTCGATCCGTGGTGGGGACTCCATCACCGCCCGCGCCATGGCCGCCCCGCGCTGGCGCTCGATTTCATGGAACCGTTCCGGCCGATCATCGCCGACAGCGTGGTCATCACCGCCATCAACACGGGCATGGTCAAGCCACGCGATTTCATCACCAACTCGAACGGTTGTGCCATGCAACCCGCGGCGAAGAAAGCCCTGCTCCGCGCCTGGGAACAACGGCTCGACCAGCTCCACACGCATCCCGAGTTCGGCTACCGTTGTTCCTGGCGCACCATCCTGCGCATTCAGGCCAGACTCCTCGTCCGCCTGCTGCGCGGCGATATCCCCCACCTGCCATGGCCCGTCGTACGATAACCAACAACCGCAGGATTTATCTCTGCACCTACGACGTTGCGGACGACAAGCGGCGGACCAAGTTGTTCGAGCTGCTCAAGGACCATGGCGAGCACGTCCAATTCAGCGTGTTCCTTTGCTCGCTGACCCGCAGCGAGGTGAAACGGCTCTCGGCCGTCGCCGATGAAATCATCCACCGGGATCAGGATCAGCTTCTGCTGGTGGACATCGGTGCGGATGACATCGACTGGACCACCCAGCTCTCCTGCCTGGGTAAAATCTGGACACCGCAGGTGCGGTCGAGGATTGTCTGACGGGAATGTCGGACTTTGGGTGCGTGACCCCTCGCGAGAGGTGGCGTGCTTGGGAAATCCCGGCAGCCTCTCGCGCTCTTTGATATCCAATGTGTTTGAAGGGCTGCAAGGCCTCGTTGTCATGGGTAGGAGAACCGAGCGGAAAGAACCGCTCGCAATCCTCAAGGAATCTCCTAGAAACAGCACAGGTCTGCAACCTGCCCATTTCCGCGCCATCAAAGGCGCGGTCTCATTGAAGCGCCGCGCTGAATCTGCGGGACAAATTGGCGGCGATATTT
>JAYWDF010000886.1:0-3244 GCA_043779985.1 Akkermansiaceae bacterium
TCAACCGGTTCTTGCCTCCGACCTCATCCGGTTGGCCTCTCAAGAGTTGAAGACGATCCGCCGATTTATCGCCACTTATGCAGAAACGCCTGAACCTCCAAATTAAAATGAAACGCGTCCTCATTACCGAAGATGATCAATTCGTGGCGAACATCTGCCGGAGGCATTTCGAACAGGCGGGTTTCCAAGTCGTATTGGCTTCGGATGGAGCGACCGCCATCGAGCTTCTCGAACAGGACCGTCCGGATGCGGTGGTGCTCGATTTGATGCTGCCTGGAGTGGATGGAATCGCGGTTCTTCGGTTCATTCGATCCCACGCGGAGCTGAGGAGCCTGCCGGTGATTATTTTGTCCAATACCGCCTACTTTTCAGGCCTGGCCCAATCGGCCTGGGAAGCCGGGGCGACGCAATTTCTCAACAAGGGCGATCAGGGACCGGACGCACTCGTGATAGAAGTCCGGAAACTTCTCATCACCGCAGCTTTGCCGTCGACACCGCGAGCGTGGAATGATCCTCCGGAGCTGCCGCCGCGGGCATTTATCAAGGCTGCCTCCGGACCCGTCCAGGTGATCGTCGTTGATGACGACAAGGTGATCCACGGAGTTCTTGGCTTTTTCATGGAACAGGCTGGTTTTGTTGTTAGGTCGGCATTCAACGGTCGGCGGGCTCTTGAAATGGCGGATGCCAATCCTCCCGATATCATGGTGCTGGATGCAAAGATGCCCGAGCTTGATGGCTTGGAGGTGCTGAAACTCCTGCAACGCCATCCGAAGCTTTCGAAGGTTCCCGTCATCATGCTCACTGCGGAGAGAGATGAAGCCTTGAAAGCGGGTGCATTGGGCTACGGTGCGGTCGAATACCTCACCAAGCCCTTCAGTCCGGACAAGGTGGTGAATTTGATCGATCGCTATGTGGGCCAGCGCAGGTGATCGGGTGGACTTTGGCCGGTCAAGCGTTTAGCCGACCAGATGCGCGCCTAGCGATGGCCGCGAGGCGAAAATCTGGGGCGTGATGCCGGTCGCCTTTTCGTATTCCGCTGCGAGGATCGAGGCGATCTCGGAGGCTTTGCGGGACTCGCAGAGCGTGACCGTGGAACCACCGAAACCACCGCCGGTCATGCGGGCGCCGATGACGCCGCCGTTGCGGCCGATTTTGCGGGCGATGTTGACCATGATGTCGAGCTCCTTGCACGAGACTTCGAAGTCGTCCCGCAGCGAGTCGTGGCTGGCCGCCATGAGTGGGCCGAGGGTCTCAAAGTCGTTCCTCGCAAGTGCGGCGGCGGCGGCGATGGTGCGGGAGATTTCTCCGACGACGTGGCGGGAGCGGCGGTTGACCGGATCACCGAGTTTCTCCCAATGGGTCTGCACGTCGGCAGCGGAGACGTCCCGCCATGAAGCTTTGCCTAACACGGCGAGCCCGTCCTCGGTGTGTTTGCGGCGCGAGGCGTAGCCCCCGTCAGAAAGCTCGTGGTGCACCATCGTATTCGAAATGAGGACGGTGAGGTCGGGGTTTTCGAAGGGGACGAGCTCGGGCTCCCCGGTCTGGCAGTCGATGAGGACAAGCCGGTTCGGCTTGCCGAAGGCGGAGGCGAACTGGTCCATGATACCGCAGGGGACAAGGGCGAAGTCGTGTTCCGCCTTCTGGCAGAGCAGCGCCTTTTCCTTGGTGTCGAGGACGGTGTCGAGCAAGCCTTCGAGAAAGGTTGCGGTGGCGCACTCGAGGGCTGCGGAGGAGGACAGTCCCGCGCCGCCGGGGATGGACGAGAGGATGTAGGCATCAAAGCCCGGGATGTGATGCCCGCGGTCTTGGAAGCCGCGGATGACGCCGCGCAGGTAGTTCGCCCACTTCGGCGTGCCGACTTGCTGAGGCTCGGATAGATCCAGGATGGCGATTTCCTCGCTGATCGCGGAGGTGATGCGCGCCTCGCCGGTGCCGTTGGCGCAACCGGCGATGACAATGTAGCGGTCGATCGCGAAAGGCATCACGAAGCCGTCGCAGTAGTCGATGTGTTCTCCAATCAGATTGACCCGCCCCGGTGCGGCAGCGGTGATGGTCGCTTTGGATTGAAAACGGGCGGTGAGTCCGTTGGCGGCGTCAGCGACGAGGTCGCTAAGGTCTGGATTGATCTGGAGCATGGATTGGAGGGGCGGTTAACTGGGTTCGACGATAGCGGAATGGTCAAGGCGGCGGCGATAACTTTCGACGGCTTGGGTCCAGACGCTGTGCATGCCTTCCGCCGGGCGCAACCAGACGGCGCGGTGCATCAGGAGCATAGCGGGGGCGAGGTAAAGCAGTTCGGAAAGCTCGTTTTTGGAAAGTCCGGCCGGTCCTTCGCTGAGGCAGCGCTCGGCGAGTGTCTCGTCGGCGGGGGTGATTTCCGAGTGCTCCAGCAGCGAGACATGCACGCCGTTCACATAGGGATCAACCACGGCGGCGACCATTCCCCGGCGGGCGTCAAGAGAGGCGTCGAGCGCAGGATCCACTGCTGCGGTGGCGCTATCCGCCAGGCGAATCACTGCGGGTGGATTGAGCTCTTCAGGGGTGGCAAGGATCTTGCGCTTGAGTAGGGCACGACCGTAGCGCGAGCGGCTGGTCCAGACCGATACCGGGGCGGACAACACCAGCCCGAGCAGAATCGGGATCATCCAGGCGGTGAAGGTCAGGCTGATTTTCAACGCGATGCCGGTCCACGCCAAGCCGAGTACGGTCTGCACGGCGTGAAAGCGGAAGGCGTCGCCCCACGCGGTGCCGTCGGTCTCGCGGTTTTGATTTCCCCAGCCGACGGCGCGGCCGAGGATGATGCTCATGACCATCATCGTATGGGCGGCCATGATGCAGGGGGCGAGCAGCATGGAGACGATTGTTTCGAGAAGTGCGCCAACGACGATGGGGATGAATCCACCGAAGGAACGGCGGATGCTCGGAGTGAGGATCGCACCGGTGACCGCCAGGATTTTCGGCAGGAACAACAGCGCGAAAATGATGATGGTGAGGATGATGCTTTGTTGGATCCCGTTGACGTGGAACCAGCGGGCGGCGTAGCTCTCGAATGGCAGTTGGCTCAGGTTACTGGAGGCGCGGTCCCATGCGACCCAGGTGCCGAGTGCGAGAAACAGAAACCACAGCGGGCTACCCAGATAGGCCATGATACCCATGAAGAGGTGCATTCTGACGGAAAACGGCAGTTTGCGGGCGAAAATGAGCCACATGTGTTGGAGATTTCCCTGGCACCAGCGGCGGTCGC
>JAYWDF010000887.1:0-3241 GCA_043779985.1 Akkermansiaceae bacterium
CGGTGAGCAGGGTGGTCTCGGCAGGGAGATCGGACAAATCCATGATGAGCACACTCCATGAAATCGAAAACGTGTTAATCCGTGAGCAATGACCCCATCTATGATGACCCCATCTATGCCGAAGTTGAAGCAGCGCGGATCGCGCCGATCATTCACCAGCTCGAAACCGATATACGAC
Source organism: Akkermansiaceae bacterium (assembly GCA_043779985.1). GTDB lineage: Bacteria > Verrucomicrobiota > Verrucomicrobiia > Verrucomicrobiales > Akkermansiaceae > Luteolibacter. The sequence continues at coordinate 179 of JAYWDF010000887.1, forward strand.
AAGTCGGCGAGCAAGCAGAGCAGGAGGAATCCAAACGACGTGCCACACTAAACGCGCGGATCAAGCTGGAGGACAAAGTTTATGAATCTCGCCGTCTGCTAGACGAAGCCCGGACATTGAGGGACGAATCCATAAACACGACTCCCACGACATCGCTCAACGAGGAGTTGGAGTCCCTGCGTATTCAGTTAGAACAGGGCCGCACACGCTCTCAGAAGGCGATCTACCTGTTGGAATCCCAATACCGCGCCATCATGGCGGCTTGGCTTCCCGATGGTGTCGATGGCGTGATCAAGCTCGACGGCAAGGGCTTGAAAGTGGATGTCGAATTCGATGGGCGAGGAGAAGTTTCCACCGCCGCGCTCGACTCCCTGAAGATCGTTGCCTTCGACCTCGCCGTCCTGCACCTTGCCACCGAAGGGAAGGCATTACTGCCTCCATTTCTCATCCACGACAGCCCCCGCGAAGCCGACCTCGATGCAATGCTCTATGCCCGCCTCTTCGAGATGATCGCCCAGTGGGAAACCGGCACGGAAACACCCTGCTTCCAATATATCGTCACCACCACCACCGCTCCGCCGCCCGAACTTCAAGGAGATGAATTCGTGAAACTCAAAATGAGTTCAACCCCGGCCGATGAACGCCTCTTCCGAACCGACCTATGAGCCGCCGCAGAAAGCCCGCACCCTACCCAATCATCAACCGCTCCGGGTTTGATCTCAGGTTTCCAAGCGAACTGCCGATTCTGAAGGATGGTTGTTTCCGCGTGCTTGATGCGGCAGTGGCGGGCGACGCGCCGAAGGATTTCCTCCGGATCTACCGATACGGCGATGGTCGGCGGGCCAACTCCCGGACATGGCCGGCGTGGATCGCCAAGGTGGGCCACAAATACTACCCAAACGAATCCGTCACCGAGCATCTGCTCACCCGCATCGGTCAGGCATTGGAACTCAAGGTCGCGGACTCGGACCTGATGTGGTTCGGCCCGCAACTGCGTTTCATGAGCCGCTATTTCCTCAACGGCGAGAAGCAAAGTCTCGTGCATGGGGCGGAAATCTTCGCCGGGCATCTCGCAGACCGGGATTTTGTCGAGGAGGTGGAACGCACCAACCAATCGCGGAACCTGTTCACGTTCCAGTTCGTGGAGGAAGCGCTGAAAAGCCGGTTTCCCGGGCACTGGCAAAATCTCTTGGCGGAATTCACCCGACTGCTCGCCTTCGACGCGATCGTCGGGAACAATGACCGCCACTTTTACAACTGGGGCGTCATGTTGGATGTCGAAGGACGCTGTGAGCCGCGGTTTTCACCGATCTACGATACCGCCCGCGCTCTCTACTGGAACACCACGGATGCACGGTTGGCCGAAATCGCCCGAGATTCGGCCCGGCGTGACGGGCACCAAGAGAAATATGTCCAGCGGTGCTACCCGAAAACCGGGTGGGATGGCTCAGGTATGCCGAACCATTTTGGCCTGATGCGGGCGATTTCAACAAGCCGCCCGGAACTTGGCGCTCTCCTGCGGACCATCCCGCTTGGAGACCTCTCCGCACGGATCACACGCATGTTCGACGAGGAGTTTCGCAGTCTGATGAACCCACTCCGCGCGGAATTTATCCAACGATGCCTTGACCGCCGTGCTACGCTGTTCCACGAAGCGGTTGCCAACCCCTGATAATCCCCAAAAAATGCTCGAATACTTACAACGCCGCTTTGACTGGCGTCGAGGCGTGTCGAAACCCGTAGAACCCGGAATTTTATTCCGTTTGTTCCTTAGTTCCTTGGAAGTAGGCACCCTTCGGATGGAAGGTGCGGAGTGGGTTTTCGCCTACTCGGATGCCTTTCAAAATCAATCAAAGGTCGCTCCGATCATTGATTTTCCTCACCAAGATCAGGAATACCGCTCCAACCAGCTTTGGCCGTTCTTCGCGCTCCGTGTGCCAAGCCTGGCTCAGGCAAACGTTCAGGAATATCTGGCGAAAACCCAGAAGGCACCGGACGACGCGCGGTTGATGCGGGAGTTCGGTCGGCGCTCCGTCGCCAATCCCTTTGTTCTTGAGCCAAGTCGGGCGCATTGAGGTTTACGTCAGCGTGGAGCATGAATCCCCTCGAACGCTCCCTCATCGAAAAGTCCGGCTACGACAACGGCTGGGAAAATGTCTTGGAGGAAACGCCTGACCGCGTGCTGCTAGGTTCCTCGCGCCATAGTGGGCAGACGCAAATCGTCTGCCATCCAGGCGATGAAGGTTACCGTGTAAGCCTCACGCCTTTCTCTCTAGCCGTTGGACTTCGTCATCAACTGGAGGATCTCGGTTTCACCTTACCTAATCCCGAGTCATCCTTCTGGCTGCTCCCGGACCGGGCCACCCTCGCCTCATTTCTACGGTGATCCGCACGCATCGCCCAGGCCTTGCCAGATCAACCGGAAAAAGCCTTCGCCAAGGAAATGGAAATTTCACTGGCGGCGGTCGTTGGCAACGGCACCGAAGTCGAACGCCTCGTCCGCCAGCGTGTCGGTCAAAACATCTACCGCAAGGCCCAGCTCGACTACTGGGGTGGCCGCTGCTCCGTCACCGGCCTCGACCTCCCGGAAGTCCTCCGTGCCAGCCACTCCAAACCTTGGGCAGACTGCCAAACCGACGCCGAACGTCTGGACGTATTCAACGGCTTCCTTCTAGCCCCTGATCTCGACGCTCTTTTCGACCGTGGTCTCATCACCTTCGACAACGATGGAGCGATCCTTGTCTCGTCAAAAGTCGGCAACCCGCAACTCACGGCTCTGCGCATGCCTGATTTCAATAATCTACGACTACGGTGGATCACGCCGAATCACCTGCCATATCTCGTCTGGCACCGGGATATGGTTTTTGAAGCGTGACTCACTCCTCCGGCGGCGGCGCGTCATACGGCAGCTTGAAGTGGAGGAACACATCGCGGGTCCGGTTGTAGATGTCCATCTCGCTCATCCCGGCGCGTTGGACCCTGCGCCTGCTTGCCGATCATCTCGTGGAGATCGAAGTCATCGAAAGCATCTCCCACACCACCGTCGGACTGGTTTTAAAAAAA
>JAYWDF010000888.1:0-3235 GCA_043779985.1 Akkermansiaceae bacterium
TGAGTACTTCTTCCTCGAACTCCTGGAGGCTGAAATTCTCCTTTTCCTCGAAATAGGTGATCGCATCGCGGGCCGCGTTCGCGGTGTCCCAGGGCGGGGTGTCGTCGTCGGCACTCGACTTCTCCTTCTTTTCCTTTTCCATGAAGGCGACCGCCATGTTCGCATATTTGTTTGTTAGGAAGGGGCTATCGGTGATGGGGACGACGCCTAGGAAATCGCGCACCCAGAAGCGGGAATCCGAGCCGGTGCGGTCGAAGGTGAGGACGTAGTAGCCCTTGTTGGCAAGGTGGTTGAGAATCAGGCAGCCCTTGTCGATTTTTTCCGGGTTGATCCCCTGCTCGGTGTGCAGCTCGAGGTCTCCGTCGCGGGTGGAAATGCTAAGGAAGGGCACCACGCTCTCGGACTTGAGGATGCAGAGGCCGTGGGTGAGCTCGCCGTCGATGTCGATGTTCTTGATGAGGGAAATGCAGAGGTCGCCGGACTTGATGTTCGGGTGGTTCGACTTGGCGTAGAGGCGTTTGGCGATGTCGCAGCCCTTTTCAAGCAGGCCGTCGTCCGAGGCGAAGATGGCGGCGGCGTAAGCGTTCATTTCGTGCTGATCGAGCGACGAATGATGGCTGAAGCGGTGGGCGGTGAGGTTCTTGAAGGGCTTGAGGAAAATGGCGGACAGGGCCTCCTGGTCATTTTCCTCGATTTTGAAGACTTCCTTGGAGGTCTGGAGCGGCTCATCGCGTTGAGGATGACCGACTTTGGCAAGGACGAGCCCGATGGCGGTGGCGGAGGTGAATCGAATCTTAGCGGACATGGGGGCAGGAACCTAGGAGCCCGGAACGATTTGAACACTCCGAAATGCAGAAGTTGAGGAGGCCAATTCAGAGCCGGGAACCGCAAATCTGGCGAAACGTTCGATTACACGCATGCACAGCTGCGAAACCGCATGGCGCGCAGTGCAGTGGACTTCCAACGAGGAAATCTCAGAGCGAGATGCGCCGAAAACCGTCTGGAGCGAGACGCTCAGAAATCAAACATCACCTGCGGACTCTTCTTGACCGAGATCTCCACCTCGATTCCCTCACGCAGACCCGCAGCGGCGAACCGGATGAATCGCCCGAGCGTGGCCTCCATCGACGGCAGGCCGGAGGCCCCTTGGCTCAACCGCTGGAGCACATCCTGATGAGTCAGCAGGTGAATCATCCCGCCAGCCATCAGGTGGACCCGCCAGATCAGCTCATCAGCCGCGACCGATGGCAGCGCCTTGGAGAACGCACGGATAAAACGCTCGAACACATGACGGAGCTGGTCTTCGATCTCCGGTGGCAAGCCGTCACCTTGTTGCGCGAAAATGCGCCCGAGCAGTTTGTAAAACATCCGCTCGGAGAGCTCGGACTTGCGCACTTGGCTGACGAGAGGACGGGCGAGGGCTTCGATGATTTCCTCCAACGCTGCGGCTTTACCCGGCCCTTTCCGTTCGGCGGCATCCAGCCGGGCGAGACGCTCCTCATTGACGGGCGACATGTAGCGGGCCATCACGAGGTTGAGCAGACTCTCGCGGCTGCCAAAGTGATAATTCACTGCCGCCACATTCGTCTTGGCGAGTTGGGTGATGTCCCGGACGGAGACGGCTTCGAAGCCTTTTGCGGCGAACAGTTCTTCGGCGGCATCGAACAATTTCCTTTTTGATCCGGATTCGGGGACAGTCACAGCGCGCATAGGTGAGGCCGAATCAAGCGAATGAAACGCCATTGTCAAACGAACGATTCAATCATCGCACAGCGAGTGAATTTTCCCCGCAGGAATAAGGATTGCCAGCCACCCGTGGGATTCGTTAGTGTAGCCTCCGCGCTTCAGTCTGCTTAAATAAAGTACACCTATTTCCACCCATGAGCTTTCCCATCCGCAGTCCACGCCAGCTGACCGGCGGCATCGTCGTCTTCGCCCGGATCCTCGACAAGATCCGGCTCCATGCGGAAGGGAAACTTCCGGAAGGCTACCACGTAGGCGTCATTCCCGGCAACCGAACATTCGATGACCGGCTCTGCCGGTTTCTCGGCGTGAACTTCGAGGATCTCAGCGCACGGGTGCTGGAAGGCGGCAGCGATGAGGAGGTGCTCGACTGGTGCTTCGCCCAAGGCCACAAGCCGGACGCGGAACAGATCGAAGTCTGGAACGCCTTTCTGAGCAAACGCGGTTGGCGAGACTCCGGCACCCTGAGTTTTGAAAAAGCCAAGCTCGAAGCCGGCTTCGCCTTCCGGGATAACATCCTCACCTTCTTCGATCTGATGGATGCCGAGGAGAGGAATGCCTGATCCCGCGGGGGCCGACCCGGCGGAGGGATTGACAGCGGCGCGTGCAGGTGGTGTTTATAACGCACCATGAAACGCGACTTGATACGCCTGTTGGCGGGCATTCTAACTATTACCGGACTTTTCTCATGCGCCGGCCCGGGCTACGCGCCCTCCCAGGCGGCCAGCGCAAGCGGTGGTACTGATAGTAGCGAGATGGCGCGCAGCAGTGGGATGGCACCGCAACGCCATCCCGCGGAACGCTCCGGTCTCGCTACGGGCTGGGGACAGGAAAAGATCTCGAGTGTTAGCGACCGCTCCTTCGTGCGCGCTTCGTCGCAGCCAGCCGGGACTGATGCGATTTATTATAACAACCCCGAAGGCATCGAGGCGATGGGCGGTGACCTCCAGCGGGTCGCCGGCATGCAAAGCGCGGCCGGCGGGCTCGTCGAGTGGGGCATGAAGGGCCGGATGGGCTTTCTAGCCGCTTACAAGGAAAGTGGCTACGGCCGCCGGCTTGTGGCCGGGGAGCGCAAGGAGACCTATACCATCGTGCTGCGCAACCGCTCCCGCAGCACGCTGGAAATCGTCGCCAGCGTCGATGGGCTGGATGTGATGGACGGCAAGCGCGCGGCGTTTTCGAAGCGCGGCTATTTGGTCAATCCGGGCGCGACGTTCGAGATTAAGGGCTTCCGCACGAGCTATGAATCGGTGGCCGCCTTCAAGTTTTCCAACGTTGCGAATTCCTACGCCAATCTCCGGCATGGCGACACACGGAATGTCGGCGTGATCGGCATCGCCGTATTCACCCAAAAAGGCTCGCGCCCGTGGGCGACCCCGCCGAATGAGATCCGGCAGCGGAACTCGGCGAGCCCGTTTGCCACCGCCCCGTGATGGAGCTGTGCGCCGAGTCCCACCTAGTGCGCTTCGCGGTTATCCTCGCAGCTCTGCTG
>JAYWDF010000889.1:0-3228 GCA_043779985.1 Akkermansiaceae bacterium
GCTTGGGAAGATGCTGCGTTGTCGGATTCGCTATTTCACGGACGGGGCGGTGATCGGCAGCCGGAACTTTGTGGATGAGGTGTTCGAGGGGGCTCGGGAGCGATTCGGGGAGAAACGCAAGGACGGAGCGCGGAAGATGCGGGGTAGCGGCGCGGCTGTCAGCCGCTTGTGGAGCATGCGGGATTTGAAGAAGGGAATCGATGCTGCGCTAAATTCTCCCGATTAACGAGATAGTGGGGAATGAACCGAGGACAGCAGTAACATTCTGACCAAGAATATCGGTTTCACATGGGCGTGGACGCATGCCTTGGGGACATGTAAGAGTCAAGGCATGCTTCTGGAGCCCACGAAACCTGCGATAAGGCTTGGTTTCAGCGACTATCCCTTCCCGAGGCTTGGAGCCTTGAATTCGCGATGCCTCTCAAATTCGTCACAATGAGGCTCGGTCCGTGGTGCCCTCCCCTCTCATATTTCCCCTTTGCGGCCGATTTTGGGACCACTTGGCCGCTCTCGGGACCCACTAATGCTTTCGGTCTGCTGAATTTCAGGTAATTTGAATTCGTTCTGAGGCGCTTCGGCGCCGAAGAACTCTCAGCCAAAAAGCCAAGCCTCATTCAGTTCGACTTTGGTCTCCGGGGGGAAATCAAGCGGACTAGGCAAAGCCCAGTGGCTCTGAAAAAAGCGCGCTTTGAGAGATCCGGGGGGATATCCAAAGCGCGCTTTTTCGTTCTCCCCCGCTCCGCATGAAAACCCAGCCTTGATCAATACGGAAAAGCGCTGCGTATTCGACTCGATGAAATGCCTTGCCCTGTTCGCCTTGCTCGCTTGTGGATCCAGCCTTCTCGCCGCAGAGGAAATCACCGCCGCGCACGAAGGCAAGCAGTTGATCATCCGCGCAGGGTCGAGGGAAATTCTCCGCTATCAGGCAGAGCCCGGTGAACTGCCACGCCCGGAAATCCCCGCTGCATTCGTGCGTGGCGGCTACATCGAGTCGATCCACAGCCCGTCGGGTCGGCAGATTACCGATGATTTCCCCGTCAACCACCTGCACCATCACGGGGTCTGGAGTCCGTGGACCAAAACCGAATTCGAAGGCCGCCATCCGGATTTCTGGAACATGGGCGCAGGCACGGGTAGGGTCGAGTTTGTCGCACGCGACTCGGTTTGGCAAAAGGCCGGCGAGGCCGGATTTCAGACCCGCCACCAGTTCGTTGATCTCACAGCAAAGCCTGCCAAAGTCGCGCTCTTGGAAACTTGGAACATTCGTGTCACAGCGACGGAAGAGCGTTTCATCATCGATTTCACCTCCACCCAGACTTGTGCCACGGACTCCCCGCTGAAGCTGCCGGAATACCACTATGGTGGTTTCGGATTCCGGGGCAATGCCGCGTGGAACGGCGCTGAGAATTGCAAATTTCTCTCCGCATCCGGCCTCACCGACCGCACAAAACTCAACACCTCGCGTGAGAAATGGTGCTGGATTGGCGGAACCGTGGACGGCCAGACCTGCGGCGTCACGATTCTCGGTCATCCGGGAAACTTCCGCTTTCCCCAGTCGGTCCGCGCCCACCCGGACGAGCCGTTTTTTTGCTTCGCCCCCCAACAACTCGGTGGGATGGAGATCGTCCCGGGCCAGCCCTACATCGCCCGCTACCGGCTCATCGTCGCCGATGGTCCGCCGGATGCGGCGACCGCTGAGTCATGGTGGATAGCCTACGCGCAGAATCGTTAGAACTTCCGCAACACCGTGTCCACGCAGAGCCGCTCATCGGTATTCGGGTGGTCGAGCGTGTAATGCAGCCCGCGGGATTCCTTGCGCCGCGTGGCGCACTCGACGATCAGCCCGGCCACGGTCACGAGGTTCCGCAACTCCAGAATGTCAGCATTCACGCGATGCCCCCAGTAGAACTCGCGGACTTCCTTCTTCAGGTTTCTCAACCGCGCGGTGGCCCGGCGCAAGCGGTTGTCCGTGCGGACGATGGAGACATAGTCCCACATCAGCCGCCGGATCTCGTCCCAGTTGTGATAGATGACGACCAGCTCGTCCGGCTCGGCGGTGTCCCCGTGCTCCCATGGTGGTATCATCGGCGGTTCTGAAACCAATTTACCCGGCGGATAAAGCCGCATCATTTCATCCAGGGCACGCCGGGCGACCACGTTCCCTTCCAGCAGCGAGTTGGATGCAAGGCGGTTCGCCCCGTGCAGACCGGTGCAGCCCACCTCCCCCACCGCGAATAGCCCGCGAACGGAAGTCTTGCCGTTCACGTCGGTGAGCACGCCGCCGCATTGATAATGGGCAGCCGGCACCACCGGAATCGGCTGAGTTTCACAATCAAGGCCGAACTTGAGCAGTGTTTGATAGATATAGGGAAAGCGCTCTTTCATGAAGCCCTTCGGCTTGTGAGTGACATCCAGATAGACGCAGGAAGCACCGGTGCGCTTGATTTCCCGGTCGATGGCGCGCGCGACAATATCACGCGGGGCCAAGGAGCCGCGCAGATCGATTTTTTTCGTGAAATCCTCACCCTTCGCATTGATCAAGATCCCGCCCTCGCCGCGCACCGCTTCGCTAACAAGGAACGACCGCGCCTCGGGACCGGTCGCGCCGGGATTGTAAAAGCACGTCGGGTGAAACTGGATGAACTCCATGTTCGCGATGGAAGCGCCCGCGCGCCAGCCGAGGGCAACGCCATCGCCGGTCGCAGAGTCAGGGTTGGTCGTATACAGATAGACCTTTCCGCAGCCCCCGGCGGCGAGGATCACCCGGTCCGAGCGGAAAATCTTCACCTCGTGGGTCTTGGTTTCGAGCACGTAGGCCCCGAGCACGCGGTCATCCACCACCGCGCCGAGCTTGGCGGTGGTGATGAGGTCGATCACGAAATGGTCTTCCAGCAACGTGAGATTCGGCGTCTTGCGCGCCGTCTCGATGAGCGCCCGCGCCACCTCCAGGCCCGTCGTATCGCGGGCATGTAAGATCCGGCGGTGCGAGTGGCCACCCTCTTTCCCGAGGAGGAAATGATCATCCTCCTTGTCGAAGGAGACTCCGTAGTCCAAAAGATCGTCGATCGCGGCAGCTCCCTCATGAATGATCGTCCGCACGGAGGCCTCCTTGCAGAGCCCGGCCCCGGCGTCCAGCGTGTCGGCCACATGCAGTTCCTCGGAATCACCGAGGTCCCGCAAGCCTTCCGGCAACACCGAGGCGATCCCCCCCTGTGCCCACGCCGTATT
>JAYWDF010000890.1:0-3227 GCA_043779985.1 Akkermansiaceae bacterium
CTTTAAACGCCCCCGCCCGAGTTAGAAAAAACCGCAGGCCGGTAAAACCAGCCTGCGGCAGTTGAAGGATTCGTTCGCTATCAAGCGAGCGTCCGATTACTCGGCAGGAGGAGCCGGTGGTGCTGCTGGAGGAGCATCCGGGCCGCCCTTTCCACGAGGACCACCAGGTCCGCCTGGGCCGCCTGGGCCGCCTCGACCGCCCGGGCCATGGCCCATCGGAGGGAGTTCTTCACCGGCATCACGAGCGGCCTTGATTTCGGTAGGATCGAGCTTTCCGTCCTTGTTGGCGTCATATTTTTCGAGGAGCGCCTTGTGACGAGCTTCCATGTCGGCCTTCATCGTTGCCTTTTCGTCGTCGGAAAGCTTTCCGTCGCCGTCCTTGTCATACTTCTTGAGCATTTCAGCCTGGCGTTCGTCTTGCATGGCCTTGCGCTCTTCCGGGGAGAGCTTGCCGTCGCCGTCCTTGTCGTATTTCTTGAGCATTTCGGCAGGAACTTCCCGCTTGCCACCATCCGGGCGCTTTGGCTTGTCTTGCGCGGCGGCAAAGGTGCAGGTTCCGATCAAGGCACCCAGAATCATCAGTTTTTGTGGTTTCATTAGTGGTATTCGGTTGGAGCTTCGAGTCCGGTTGGCGGTCTCGTATGACCATCAAACCACGGGTTGGGAAAAAGGTTGCGGAATATTATTTGAATCCAATTCCGTCATCCCGAGCCCCTTCCCACCCTTGACAATCAAGCCCCCTCGGGACCAAGGCTCACGATAGAATAAACCGCAGCCTGATAGAACCAGGCTGCGGCATTCGCACTTCAAAAAAAATCGCTTGAAACGCCCGCCACTCAGATCGCGGGAGCCGCTGCCGCCCCGGCCTTCCGGTGTCCGCGATGCCCCATTGGAAAGCGCAGTTCACCGGCAGCACGGGCCGCCTTGATCTCTTCAGGATCCAGCTTGCCACTCGCATTGGCATCGTATTTGGCCAGCAATTCCTTCCGGCGCTCTTGGACCGCAGACACCATCGCGACCCGCTCATCCTTGGAGAGCGTGCCGTCTTTATCCGTGTCAAACTTCTCGAGGACCCGGGCAGGAATTTCCCGCTTCGCTGGATGATGCCGCTTTGGCGCTTCCGCGGCCATGGCCAAGGTGCTGCACCCGATCGCGGTGCCCAAAATAAGGAGTGTGGTTGCTTTCATGATTCGGATTTCGGTTGGAATTTCGAGCCCAAACGGCGGTCTCGTCACTCATCAAACCGCAGGTGTGAAAAAAGGTTGCGCCGCCAGCGCCGGAATGAGTTGCCACATCCGCCCGAGCCGTCTTGGATTCGGCCGAAAATGGCTGATAACCCCACGCCTCCTGTCCAATCCAAAGCACTGGTCTTCGCCCGGCGCAGCGCAAGCACCCTCTTCCTGTGGGGACTCGTCACCACGATCTTTCTCAGCGGTCGCTCGTTGGGCGTGCTCGGACTCATCGGCTTACTCGGACTCATCGCCACCGTCGAGTATTTCCAAATGCTCCGCGCCGCAGCAGTGAAGTGCTTCCCGTGCTTCGGCATCCTGCTGGCCGTCGCCTATACTTGTTATATCGACTGGCATTTCCTCCGGGGCGGAAAGTCGGTCCCACCGGACGTGGACGCCTTCGCCATTTTCCTCGCCATCGCCGGGTCATTCGCCCTGCAGCTTCGCCATCCGATCCGCGGAATTGAAACCCTGCTGGCTGTCGCCGCGAACTTGCTAGGCTTCGTCTACATCGCCTTCCTTTTCAACTTCACCGCCCGCGTCACCTTTCTCGTCCCCAACGCCCACGAAGCGCCCGGCCTCGTCGGCGCTTCCGGAGCCTTCCTGCTGCTCTGGCTGCTCGCGGTGACGAAATTCACCGACATGGGCGCCTACATCGTCGGCTCCATGATCGGCCGCCACAAAATGATCCCGCGCGTGAGCCCGGGAAAGACCTGGGAAGGCTTCGGCGGCGCACTGCTCTTCTCCCAGCTCGCCGCCTGCGGTCTCTATGCCTTGTTTCCCAGCCAGCTCGCGTTCTTCAATAGCTGGGGCCATGTGGTGTTCCTCGGCTTCCTCCTCTCCATCCTCGCCGTGATCGGCGATCTCGCGGAAAGCGTGCTCAAGCGCGCGATCAACGCCAAGGACTCCGGCAACATGCTCCCGGGCATCGGCGGATCGTTAGACCTCATCGACAGCATTTGCTTCACCGCTCCCGCGTTGTATTTCTACCTCAAGTGGGTGCTCCTTCCCGCCGCATGAGTGCCCCGCCCAGCAAGCGCCGCGTCGTCGTCCTCGGCTCCACCGGCTCGATCGGCACCTCCACGCTCAAGGTCGCCCGCGAGCTGCCGGACCAGATCGAAGTCATCGCCCTCGCCGCTTCTAGCAATATCGGGAAACTCGCCGCGCAGGCTCGCCAGACCGGCGTCCGCCACGTCGCGATCTACGACGCTTCGCAAGAATCCGCACTGCGCGCATTGCTGCCGGCCGGCGTCCAAATCCACACCGGTGCGGCAGGTCTGCTAGAACTTGCCACCCTAGCGGATGCGGACATCGTGCTCGTCGCCATCGTCGGCACCGCCGGGCTGCATCCTGCGCTCGCCGCCATCGAGGCGGGCAAGGATCTCGCCATCGCCTCTAAGGAAATCCTCGTGATGGCCGGTGAAATCATCACCACGGCCGCCACCACCCGTGGTGTCAAACTTCTTCCCGTCGACAGCGAACACAACGCGATTTTCCAATGCCTCGACGGCCACCGCGGCGGCGAGGCCGAGGTCACGCGGCTCATCTTGACTGCGTCCGGCGGCCCCTTCCGCACCCTGCCCGCCGCGCAAATCCCCCACGTCACCCTCGCCCAGGCGCTCAAGCACCCGACCTGGGAAATGGGCCCCAAGATCACCATCGATTCCGCCACGCTCTTCAACAAAGGCCTCGAAATGATCGAAGCCCGCTGGCTCTTCGGCATCGGCATGGACCGCATCGACGTGGTCGTCCACCCCCAGAGCATCATTCACTCGATGGTCGAGTTCACCGACGGCTCGGTCCTCGCCCAGCTCAGCCGGACTGACATGTGCTTTCCGATCCAGTATGCCCTCACCTGGCCGCGGCGGACGCAAGGCGGCCTCAAGCCGCTGGATTTCCCCGCGCTCGCGAAATTGGAATTCGAAGCGCCGCGCACGGCGGATTTCCCCGCCCTCGACCTCGCCCGCCGCGCCGGGTTGGCCGGCGGCACGCTACCCG
>JAYWDF010000891.1:0-3222 GCA_043779985.1 Akkermansiaceae bacterium
CAGCAAGGCGCGATCGATCAGGCCGGCGCGGGCTAACGGAAGCGTGGCTGCTTTCGCGGCAGCGGCCTGCAGGCCTGAGGCGAAGCGCTCCGGGCCCCAGTTCGCGACAATCCGCTGGCTGGCCTCGCCGAATCCGGAGAGGGTGGCGGGCGGGAACGCTGAAACCTTCACCATCAAGTCCGTTAGTTGGGCCACGTCCGTAGGATCGAACGTGAAGCCGTTGATCCCCTCTTGGACCAGGTCCTGCGCGCAACCGACGCGGTTGGAGACGATCACCGGCAGCCCGCTGGCCATCGCTTCATTCACTACCAACCCCCATTGCTCCGTGGTGCTGGCATGCACGAATGCGCCGGCGTTCGCATAGAACCGCGGCAACTCCCCGACCTGCCGGAATCCCGGAAAATAAACGGTAGGGGTGGGAAAAGCTGAAACGCTTAAATCTGAAAGCTGAAATGAAGACTCAGTTTTTCCGCTCACTTCCCAAGGCGCGGATTCCACGACGTGCAGACCAAGAGTGGCACAGTGGGCAATCAGCTTCTCCTTCAGTTCCCCATCGCCAAGCAGGCATAGGTCCCACACTCTTTTCTCAGCTTTTCCGCGTTTCAGTGTTTCACCATTTCGGGCGCAGCCGCCATACGCTTCCAGTAACCTGAAGAGGTTCTTCTTTTCAATAAAGCGGTTCGACGCGAGGAAGTAGGGGGGGCGGTTGAGAGTTGAGGGTTGAGAGTTGATAGCTGGAGCATCCATCAAGCTCGGTTCCTCAGTTTCACTTTCAGCTTTCAGACTTTCAGTTTTCAGCTTTTGCCATCCAGCGGCTTCCGCCCTGTAGTAATCATTGTCCACCGCGTCGTAGCCCAGAAACACCTGCTGTTCCTTCATGCCGAGTTGGCACATATAATCGGCGTGCGGCTGGCCGCCGACGAGCGCGGCCGACGAAAGCCTGACAACCCGCCGTTTGACCCATTCCTTCCAGCCGACCCGCGCCTCATCCCACGCCGTGCTTTCGGACATCAACACAATCGGAACCCGGTGAGTCCGCGCCCACGCCATGGCCATGAAGCCACCCCGGTTCGACCAACCCGGAATCACCACCGCGGCCGGAACAAAGTCTGACAGAATGCGCTCAAGCCGTTCCCGAAAAACTGCTGCGGGCATCGCTGCGCCGGGACCATCGGGATTGACCACTTGGTGCCGCAGCTTGTCAGAACCTTGCGCTGCCCAGGCATACTCGCCACTCCTGCTGCCAAACTCAACCGCCAGCAAATCACAGGCTCCGGCAGCCGCAGCCAACCGGGCATGATGGTACGGCCCGAAATTATCGAATAAGACAGCAACCCTCATGAAATAATAAAAGTATTCATCCCCGCCCAATCACCCCGGCACCAAGCGGTCCTGGGCTTCCAGCAAGGCGGGCAGCAAATTTTGCAAACCCTGCCCGTAGCGTGCCAAGTCATACTCAACCGCACGTAACCGGGCCGCCTCCGCATGGGCGTCCCTCAGTGTATCATCCTCCAGCAGAAGCCTGAGACTTGCTTCGATTCCATCCAGATCATCTGGAGCATGGATGAATCCCTCCACCCCATGTCGCACGACGGTTCCGCTGTTAGGAGTGGTCACCACCGGCAAGCCGGCACTCAACGCCTCCATCACCACACTTGCGGAACCCTCGCAAACGGAAGGAAAGAGAAATACATCGAAGGACCGCAGGTGATCGCCCACTTGGGAGCGTGGCACCGGGCCGGTAAGAGTCACATGCTGCCGCAGGGTATTGGCAGCCGTGGAAGACACGGAGACCGGTCCTACCATGACAAACTCGACATTCGCTCCCTTGATCCGACGGGCCATCTCCAAAAAAACCGGAGCTCCCTTCCGCAGATTCACCGAACCGACAAATCCCACTCGCAGCTTGCCGATGTGTCTCGCCTTAGGTGATCCGGAAACCATCCGTTCCGGTGCCGGGTAGGGTAAAATCGAAATCCGCTCACTGGCCACTCCGCAGGCCACCAAGCCCTCACGCACATAAGCGGATGCACATGTGATGTGATCGAGCTGCTGCCAGGTCTCTTCCTCGACTTTTACCAATCTTAGATTCGCCGAATGCGTCACCTCCTCCCAGCCCGGCCATAGCAGCCGCTGGGATTCCATCTCTTTCGCCTCAATGGCTGCCGGAGCGATCATCTGATCCCCGATCGTCAGCAATCCCCGTTCACGACACTTGCGGCAGAAATCAGGATCCAAGTTTCTAATGAAACCATGCACCACGTTCACCCCGCCGAAATCCTGGCGCAGCAACCATTGCGCCGTCTTCCCGGATAGCCATTCGTAATAATCCTCAGCCGTCGGAAACTCTTTCCGACTCCGCCGCCACCACATGGACCGCAGCGGAAAACTCACCACCCGGTCTTCGATCTCCGCACAACGCCGTTCCCGCATCCGGCTGACACCGAGACCCCCTCTGAGGGAACTCAGCTTGGCAATCACCGCGTCGAGAGACCTCGGGCGGACAAAAAAATCGGTACCCACTCCCTCCAGCCAGCCCAGATCGGCTAGCGCACGCGGAATCGCATAGTGCAGCCGCGCCCCGTCCTGCACACAGAACACAGCGGGCTTTAAAGAATTGGAATATGACATGCCTGTAGGTGCGCGGAACGCGTGGAAAGCGTTTCCCGCTTACCCTAGCGTTCTAGTTCCAGCTTGAGATGGTCAGCCAGACGGAATGTCAAAAGCAGCAACGTGAATGTTGGGTTTGAATGCCCGCCGGTAGGGAAAACGGCACTGCTGAGTACATGAAGATTGTCCAACCCATGGACTTTGAGATTCGGATCGACGACACCTTTTTCCGGGCTGACGTGCATTCTGGCTGCACCTATATGATGGTAAACATCGTGCATGTGCTCATAGCCCGGATCGGCTTCATCCAGCAACCAAGGGTGAAGATCGACCTTCCCCAGATCGAGCCGGTGAAATTCATCGCGCAGATGCAGGGCAAATTGTCGCAAGGTGTGGCTCACCAGCGGAGTGAGCTGCCAATCGAGCCGGACGCGCGGCATTCCGAGGGCATCGGTCTCGGAGCCAAGGCACACCCGGCTGTTAGGATTCGGTTCCTGTTCGATGGTGGAGCCGAGCAGAAGCGGCACCCGAGGGTCGGCAACCGTCCGGTGCTTGACGAGAACCCGGTAGGCGGAGCGGGTGGTGGAAGGCGCGTGAAGAAGGAGCTTGCCC
>JAYWDF010000892.1:0-3220 GCA_043779985.1 Akkermansiaceae bacterium
CGCGAAGTTCACCGACGGGCGGACGAGAGCTTCGGAATCCAGTGCGCCTTTTTCAACGGAGTCGATGGTGCCAAGAAGGATGTTAGGCTGGAAGATTCCTCCCCGGCCGGTGGTAAACACGCGCTGCCCCGGTCGGAGCGCGGCGTCTGTTGATAGAAATCTCAAGCGCAATAGAGGATTGCCCTCAAAGCGCCCGCGTTGGCCGCTGAGGATTCCCACCTCGGGTGAGCCCTCAACCCTCGCGGAGACCTGGCATTTCTCATCGGTGAGGAGGAGCACGGATGAGCGGTTCTGATCTTTGTAGATGCGGTCGATCTTCCCGACGAGTCCGTCGTTAGAAAGCACTGCGAGCTGGGTGCCGATGCCGCGTTCTTCGCCGGCATCGATATCCACGGTCTGCCACCAGGTGGTCGGTTGGCGACGGATGACTTGGGCGGGGACCACATCGAAGTGGGTGGCCTTTTTATAGTCCAGTGCGTGGCGCAATCGCTCGTTTTCGTTTTCAAGCGAGCGGAAGCGGGACTCGACGATGCGCAGTCGCCCGAGCTCATTGCGAACGGCTTCTAACTCGGCTTCGAGTTCTTTCGAATGGCGTGTCTCCTGAAGGAAGGCACGGGCGTGGGTCTCCAGTTTCGAACCTGATTTTAGAAACGGCGACATCGCCGAAAAGTAGAGGTCCTGGACTTCGCGGACTGTGCGCTCGCTGAGCGTAAACGTCCAAACAGCCCCTCCGAGGAAGAGCAGCAGGGCGATGAGATTGAGCGGCTTCATGGCCGGGGTGCGTTTAGCGGTCGGAGTTGGCGACCCGCTTCAGCAGGGCAAGTTCTTGAAGCGCCTTGCCGGTGCCTTCGGCCACGGCGCTGAGGGGGTCCTCGGCGATGTGGACCGGTAGACCGGTTTCCTCGCGCAGGAGGCGGTCAAGCCCCTTGAGCAATGCTCCTCCGCCGGCCAGAACGATTCCGCGGTCGACCAGGTCGGCGGCGAGTTCCGGCGGGCAGCGTTCAAGAGTGGTGCGGACGGCATCGACGATGGTTCGCAGCGGGTCCGCCATGGCTTCGCGGATTTCCTGAGAGGTGATGGTAATGGTTTTCGGCAGGCCGGCGACCAAGTCGCGGCCCTTGACCTCCATGGTCATTTCCTTAGGAAGTGGTGCGGCGGATCCCAAGCGGATTTTGATATCCTCCGAGGTACGCTCACCGATCATCAAGTTGTAGGCGCGCTTCATGTATTGGACGATGGACTCGTCCAACTCGTCGCCAGCGGTCCGAACGCTGCGGGCATAAACGATGCCGGAGAGGGAAATGAGTGCCACCTCCGTGGTGCCACCGCCAATGTCGACGATCATGTTTCCAGCGGCTTCCTGGACGGGCAGTCCGACCCCGATCGCGGCAGCCATCGGCTCTTCGATGAGGTAAACTTCCCGGGCACCGGCCTGCAAGGCCGATTCGCGGACTGCGCGGCGCTCGACCTCGGTGATCCCGGATGGAATCGCGATGAGCACGCGCGGATTCGAGCGGCGGCCTTTGTTGACCTTGCGGATGAAGTGGCGGAGCATGGCTTCGGTCACTTCGAAGTCTGCGATGACGCCGTCTTTGAGGGGGCGGATCGCGACGATATTTCCGGGCGTCCGGCCAAGCATGCGTTTTGCATCATCACCCACGGCCATGACCTCGTTGGTTCCGGCGCGGACTGCGACGACGGAGGGCTCGCGCAAGACGATGCCGTGGTCCTTGACGTTGATCAGTGTGTTCGCGGTGCCTAGGTCGATGCCAATATCATTAGAAAACAGATTGCCAAAAAGCTTTTTAAACATGGAAGTTGTTGAAAATAAGAAAGTAAGGTGGAAATTTTGAGTGTCTCGGGTGGCCAGATGCAGGTTCATTCCGGCAGGGAGTCCTGACGGAAACGATGTGTGAGGCTGGACGCCTTGAAGAGATTGGTGAAAACATCTTCACTCGGTGCCCCGAGGTCAAGCGGGAATCCGTGTTCCTCGCTGTCCGCTCCTGTGTTCCACGCGCTGAGGGTCAATGCTTCGCGAGCAAGGGACCGATCGCTGCGTGGCGGGTCAGAAATTCATCCGCCATTGCTCCATAAGCCTGGGCGCCGAGGCCGGAGCCATCGTGTTCAAAGATGGTTTTCCCGTGACTCGGGGCTTCCCCGATCCGGATCGTCCGCGGAATCATCGTCGAATACATTTGTTCGGGGAAGAAGCGTGCCACTTCTTCGACCACTTGTCGGGAGAGCAGGGTCCGTCCGTCATACATGGTCATCACGATGCCTTCAAGTTTGATACCCGGATTGGCATCAGACCCGCGGATTTGGTCGATGACGTGCACGATTTTCGCCAAGCCTTCGAGTCCGAACCATTCGCATTGCAGCGGGATGAGGATTTCATCCGCTGCGGCGAGCGCCGAGGTCATCAACACTCCCAGCGATGGCGGGGTGTCGAGAATGCAGTATTCGAAAAGGTCGTTCGGCTTGAGGCCCTGCAGGATGTTCCGCAGGCGGGTCAGGTGGTCGTCGCTGCGGGCGAGTTCGATTTCCACGCCGGCGAGGTCCATTTCAGACGGCACCATCGACAGATTTTCCCGGCCGGTAGGCATGATTTGCTGGGCGACGGTGGTGTCACCGAGGAGCACGGGATACATGCTGCAGCCTTCAGGCGGTTCGAGGCCCAGGCCGCTGGTGCAGTTCGCTTGCGGGTCGAGGTCGACCAACAGCACCCGTTGACCGCGCAGCGCGAGAGCGGCGGAAAGATTCAGGGCGGTGGTGGTTTTACCCACGCCACCTTTTTGGTTAGCGATGGCGACGACTTTCATGCGGAGTAGATGGAATCCAAGACGCTCAAACACTCACGGGAGTCCGCCCCGCTGGCAATCAAAACCGCAGCCGGAATGAAAATGAACCGGAGGCGGGGTGATTTCCGGCAAGGCCCGGGCGTTCAACCCTCGGGATCTTCTGCGAGCTTCGGCGGGATGAGATAGATCAGCGTGCCGTGGCGCGATGGCGGGGTGACTTCCACGCTGGCGATGGTTCCTTTGCGGATCTCAATGCTGCCACCGATCGCGCCGAGGATCCACTGGATGAGTTGGGAGAAGTCGGGCTCGTGGCCGACGATGGCAACGCGCTTGAAATCCCGAAACGCGGCAAGCTCGTCCATGGCGGTTTCCGGTGACATTCCGCAGCCTAACCAGCCTTGGATGACTGCGCCGGGGATGCC
>JAYWDF010000893.1:0-9191 GCA_043779985.1 Akkermansiaceae bacterium
GAGAACTGGCCACGGCCGGAGGTCATGGTGCGGAGGTCGCCGATGTTTGAGAGGCCGCAGCAACTTCGGTAGGCTCGTAGAAAAGCGCATTAAAATAATTGTTTTCTATTCTCGGTCGTCATGAAACTAAAGATAGGTAACCCTGCTACCGGATCTGACTTCTTCCCTCGTGAAAGCATCAGAAACCGTTTACTTCGTGCGCTCGCTAGGGATCATGTAGCGTTCGTTGGCCCCCGCCGAACGGGAAAAACTTCGATCCTTAAGAACATCGCACAACACCCATCTGCGGGGACGGCAGTGGTATTCCTCGATTTGGAAAAATTCAGCACCGTGCCCGAATGGCTCTCCGCCTTGCTGGTACCGACCAAAAAGCTGATCGAAGGTTCAGAGAAAGGCGGTTGGCTGGCCGGCTCTGGTAAAACCGCGAAAAACCTGCTCGCCCGGATCGAAAAACTCGAAGTCCTCGGCAACGGGATCACGCTCACCCCCGACCGCGCGAACCCCAATGCGTGGCGTCCCTTGGCCGATCAATTTCAAAAGCTCCTGCGCGACGCGGATCTTCCGATCTACTTCCTACTCGACGAGTTTCCGTGGTATCTCGGCCACTTGGCTCGAAAACACACGTCCGAAGAAGTTGAAGCTGTGCTGAACTGGTTTCGGAGCGCTCGTCAGGAGTTGGCCGGTGGCAAGACAAGATTCCTCGTCACTGGCTCGATAGGGCTGGAGGGTTTGCTTCGGCGTATCGGTCTGTCTCCCACCGCAAACGACTTCGATACGATAGAGATCCCGCCGCTCACGGATGAGGAAGCACTCGATTTCCTCATGCAGCTCTCAAAAGGCGAAGAGATTCCGCTCAATCCGACAGCTGGCCGCCGGATTCTGAAACTCATGGGTGCCAACTGGCCGATCCTCCTCGAGCTTTTTATGTCCGAACTCCAGGACAAGGAGCTGAAAAAATCACCCACCATGCCCGAACTCAAGGATCTCTACGAAATCCGGATGGTGCGTGGATCGCGAAACAAATACTGCCATGAAATGTTCACCCGTCTCTCCAAAGACGAATTGTTCAACCCGACGGAAAGGCGCATCGCCTTTGAATGCTTGAAGCGGCTCACTTCACAGCCAGTGATTAGCGGCGGCGACTTGGAGAGCATCCACTCTAAGATCGTTCCTGATGAGAAAGTGAGGTCGGCCACTGGCGACGAACTCGGCTTCGTCATCGATACCTTGCGACACGACGGTTACCTGCTGCGCCGCAATGACGGCCAATACCAATTCGCCTCTAACATCCTCCGGGACTACTGGATTCACCGCACCGCATGACCACACAGCCCTACGCTCTTTACAATCCGGCGATGCTCGCTCCCGAGCAACTTCTAGCGGAGTTCACCGCCCGACAGACGACGCTGGACCGCCTCGTGGATGTTGTCAGGCACAACCAGCCCGGCCACCCACCCCAGCACGCCCTCATTTCCGGGCCGCGAGGCATGGGGAAAACCACGCTTCTCTGGGCCGTGGCTCATACCATCACCCTGCGGGAACCGGAACTCGCCAAACAATGGCAGCCCGTTCCATTCGACGAGGAAAGCCGCCGAATCGGCGACCTCGCGGACTTCTGGTTGGAATGCATACGGCAGTGGGAAGTCGCTTCCGGCAACGGCGGGGATACGGCGGATGGTCTGCTCGATCTACCAGCAGAACGCATTGAGGACATTGCTCGCCAGACCTTCCTCAAACTGGTCGATGCGTCCGGGAAAAGAGCCCTCCTGCTCGTGGACAACGTGAACGAAGTCTTTCGCAATGTGGACGACCGCGAAGCGCTCCATCGCTTGCGGGCCTTCCTCATGGACGATGACCGCGTCATGCTCCTCGGAGCCTGTGTCGAGCTTTCCGACGATGTCACTTCGGTCGAAAAGCCATTCTTCGACTTCTTCCGGATCTTTGAATTGAAACCGCTTACCTTCGACGAAGTGCGTGAATGCCTCTATGCCCTCGCCGATGCACGGGGCGATAAGGAAGCAAGAACCGTCATCGACAAGCGCGAAGGCGGCCTGCGCGCCATACATCTCCTGACTGGCGGAAATCCACGCCTAGTAAAAACCTTCTACCGTCTCCTCAAGGACGGCCTGCACCGGGATATCCGGGTCGATCTGGAAAAGCTGTTGGACGAATTCACGCCCTACTTCAAAGCCATCGTTGACGCCCTCTCCGCGCAGCAGCAACGGATCTTCGACGCGGTGGCACTTGCTTGGAATCCCGTCGAAGTCGCCCATGTCGCACGCCAGACTCGGCTGGCAAGCAACAAGGTGAGTTCCCAACTCCGCTACATGATCAAATCCGGCCACATTGCCGAAGTCGCCAGCCAACCCAAAAAAAAGAGCTACATGCTCGCCGACCGCTTTTCCAACGTCCACTACCTCATGCGCCACGGACGGGCGGCAAGGATCCGTTTCGATTGGTTCGTCGTCATGGTGCGCCTGCTCTTCGAGGATGAAGAATACGCCAAGGCCCTCGCCGTCATGGCCAAGGACTCCGTCATCGGCACCGCACCCGGCTGGGACGAAGCATGCGGACTCGTCGCAAACGCCATGGACAGGGCGGAAACATCCAAAGCGCGGAAGCTGCTGATCGGGCAGTTTGTCACCGTCCAAGACCCGGAAAGTATCACCAACCTTCGTCTTGCGGAAATTGCCTGCGACAAGGCCTTGGAGATAGATCCCAACGATGCGGATGCGCATTACCACAAAGGCAGGGTAGAGGAACATCTCTACATAGATGCTGAAAAAGCTGCAACGAGCTATTCAGGAGCGGTGAGGCTTGACCCGTCCCATCTCGAAGCGTGGAGATCTCTGGCTTGGGTGCATCACCGCCTGCTTCATAACAAGGAAGCCGCCGAATCCGCCTATCAGAAGGCCCTTGAGATCAATCCCAAAGCCTGGTGGATTCGAAGCAACTACGGAAGCTTCCTTCAGGAGGAAACGACGCGTTACGATGAAGCAGAACGGGAGTTCAGAACCGTCTGCGAGAACGATTCCGAACCCAACCGGACTTGGTTCAATTTGGGCAACTTGCTAAAAAGTTTCTTGAATCGTCCCGACGAAGCTGAGGAGGCCTATCGAACCGCTATTAAAGCGAACGAAACGTATGCCCCACCCGTCATGGGACTAGCCCTCCTTCACCGCGAGCAAGGGCAAGCCTACTCGGTTTACGCGCCGCTCGCGATTAAAGCCCTTAATCTCCCGCCTTACCGGGGATTTGAACTGCGGAGCTTCATGCATCTATGCGGAAAGGACAGGGATGCCATACGTCAGGTCTTGCCCGCACTCTGCAACTGGTGCGCTGGACATCCCGATCATATCGATCTTCCTATGGTTTACAGCTTCGCCTTCACCCTCTGGACGCGTTTCGCAGATGTTACGGGCGCAGAAGAAGCCCTCGATCTGATGCGCACCATCCCAGAAGCCGACCAGAAACCCTTTGAAGCTCTGTCCGACGTGTTTTTTACCCAAAAGGATCCATCGCATCTCCATCGTCTTGCTCCCGAGAGAGCGAGGTTCGTTACGGAACTTTTGGAAAAGGGTCAGGCATCAGCAAGGGCACGAAGAAAAAGGCTCAAATCGTAAGTTCGATAGGGCCAGCCTTGGCAAACAAGCGCCGGCCCGAGCGGCGGCCCGAGCGGCGGAATGATTGAAGGTGCGTGATGTGGGGAAAAAGAAAAACCCGCCGGCCCTTGCGGGACGGCGGGTTTAATTGGAAACGTGGAACGCTTACTTCGCGGCGCGGAGCGCTTCTTCCTTGGCCTTGGCCTTGGCGATGACGTCGTCGGAGACGTTTTTCGGGCAAGGGGCGTAGTGGCTGAACTCCATGGAGAACTGGCCACGGCCGGAGGTCATGGTGCGGAGGTCGCCGATGTAGCCGAACATGGCGCTCAGCGGGGCCTCGGCCTTGACGCGGATGCCGCCTGGGGTCGGCTCTTGACCTTGGATGATGCCACGGCGGCGGTTGAGGTCGCCGATGACGTCGCCGACTTTTTCTTCGGGGGCGAAGACGTCGAGCTTCATCATGGGTTCGAGGATCTGCGGTGCGCATTTCGGCATGGTCTGACGATAAGCGGCCTTGGCAGCGATTTCGAAGGCGATGTTGCTGGAGTCCACGGCGTGGAAGCCACCTTCGTTGAGCGTGACCTTGAAGTCCAAGCAGGGGTAACCGGCAAGTGGTCCTTTGTTGACGCAGGTCTTGAAGCCTTTATCGACGGCGGGGATGAACTCTTTGGGGATGCTGCCGCCGGTGACCTTCGACTCGAAGATGAAGCCGGAGCCGGGTTCGCCTGGCTCGATGGTGTAGTCGATTTTCGCGAACTGACCGGAACCACCGGACTGCTTCTTGTGGGTGTAGCTGTCGTTGACCATTTTGGTGATGGTTTCACGATAGGCGACCTGCGGCGCGCCGACGGTGACCTCGACCTTGTGGGTGCGCTTGAGGATGTCGATTTTGATGTCGAGGTGAAGCTCGCCCATGCCTTTGAGGATCATTTCGTTGGTTTCATCGTCGGTTTCGACGCGGAAGGACGGATCTTCTTGGATCATCTTGCCAATGGCGTTGGCGAGCTTTTCAGCGTTGGCCTTGTCCTTGGCGGCGACGGCGATGGAGATGACGGGATCCGGGAAAACCATCGGCTCGAGGGTGGCGGGGTTTTTCTCGTCGCAGAGGGTGTGACCGGTCTGGACGTTTTTCATGCCGACGATGGCGACGATGTCTCCGGCCTGGGCGGAGTCGATTTCCTTGCGGTCGTCGGCGTGCATCTCGACCATGCGGCTGATGCGCTCGGTCTTGCCGGTGAAGGAGTTGAGGACGGTATCGCCCTTCTTGATGGTGCCGGAGTAGATGCGAGTGAAGGTGAGCGCACCGAACTTGTCGTCCATGATCTTGAACGCCAGTCCGCGGAACGGAGCAGTCGGGTCGATGACGGCGAACTTGCCGGTTGGGGCGCCTTCGGCGTCCACTTCGGGGAGTGGCTTGACGTCGAGTGGGTTAGGCAGGTAATCGACGACGGCGTCGAGCACGAGCTGGAGGCCTTTGTTTTTGAACGAGGAACCGCAGTAGGTCGGGAAGAACGCGAGATCGACGGTGCCCTTGCGGATGCACTTTTTGATATCTTCGATGCTTGGCTGGGTGCCTTCGAGGTAGGCTTCCATGATGGCGTCGTCTTGCTCGACGGCGGTCTCGATGAGTTGGGCGCGGAATTCCTTGGCCTTGTCGAGCATGTCGGCGGGGATTTCCTCGATCGTGAAATTCTCGGGTTGGCCGGATTCGTCCCAGATGTGGGCCTTCATGGTGAGGAGATCGACGACGCCGACGAAGTCACTTTCCGTGCCGATGGGCAGGACCATGACGAGCGGGTGGGCACCGAGGATTTTTTTCACTTGGGCGATGACGCGGTAGAAATCGGCGCCGATGCGGTCGAGTTTGTTGACGTAGATGACGCGGGAAACGCCGGAATCATTGGCGTAGCGCCAGTTCGTTTCCGACTGAGGCTCAACGCCGCCGGAGCCGCAGAAGACGCCGACGCCGCCGTCGAGGACTTTGAGGGAGCGGTAAACTTCGATGGTGAAGTCAACGTGGCCTGGGGTGTCGATGATGTTGAACTGGTGGTCTTTCCAGAAGCAGGTGGTGGCGGCGGATTGAATGGTGATGCCGCGCTCGGCTTCTTGATCCATGAAATCCATGGTGGATGCGCCGTCGTGGACCTCGCCGATTTTGTGGATCTTGCCGGTGAGCTTGAGAATGCGTTCGGTGGTGGTCGTTTTGCCCGCATCAACGTGGGCGAAGATGCCGATGTTGCGGTATTTGCTGAGGTCCTTCATATCGGATAGTGGCTTCTGGTTTGCGGGCACGGTTTCGCGCCGGGGGCAGATTCCTAGTCAAGCGCGGCGGTTTGGCAATCCTAGAGTCGGCTGGGATGGCTTTTTCATCGTTCCGGCTTGCTTCGGCAGCGCGGCGGGCGTTGGTTCGTCGGGCAATGTCAGAATTCCTGATGCGACCCGTAGCGAGCCCGGTCCGGCTTGATGGCTTGTCCCCCGTGGAGGTGGCAGGGCGCTTGCGGCATCTGGACGGGCTGGTTTTTTTCGATACTTCCGGGAATTTTCCCACCGGTGCCTCTCGCCCGGTTTCGGTGATTTCCGCCTGCCCGACACGGGTGCTGCGGGGAAACATCCACGTTTCACAAGAGATCGAAATCCTGCGGACCGCTCTCGCCACAGGCCCGAAACTCGCCGGCGACCACGGTTTTCCCGTCGGCGGCCTGTGCGGCTGGGTGGATTACGAGGGCGATTTCGTCTTCGGTGACTATCCGGAAATGCTCGTTTACAGCCACAGCGACCACACTTGGTGGGAGACCGGCCAGCTTTCTTCCCAATTCCGCGTGGGCTGCGGCTCCGCGGAAATTTCCCGTTTCACCCCGCTCTCGCCGCGCGAGAAATTCACTTGCGGCGTCACCCGCATCAAGGAGTGGATCGCCGCCGGTCATATTTACCAGGCGAATCTCTCCCAAGCCTTCACCGCCACCGTCACCGGCGACCTTTTCAGTCTCTACGAAACCCTGCGCGATGCTTCGCCAGCGCCGATGGCCGCCTATCTGAAGCTCGACGGCAGCGAGATCCTCAGCTCCTCGCCGGAGACGTTCCTGAAAATCTCCGGCCGCGGCATCGAGACCCGCCCGATCAAAGGCACCCGCCCGCGTTTTTCCGATCCCGACGAAGACCGCCGCTCCGCCTACGAACTCCAGACCTCGCCCAAGGAAATCGCGGAGCTCGTGATGATCACCGACCTGCTCCGCAACGACATCGGCCAAGTCTGCGAATTCGGCAGCGTGGAAGTCGCCGAAATGCTGCGGTTGGAAACCTTCGCGCAAGTCCATCATCTCGTCTCTACCGTCACCGGCACCCTGCGCCCGGAGACGGACGCCCTCGCCGCGATCGCCGCCTGCTTCCCCGGCGGCAGCATCACCGGGGCGCCAAAGAAGCGCGCCATGGAAATCATCCGCGAGCTCGAAGAATCCCCGCGCGGCATCTATTGCGGCGCCATCGGCTGGCTCGGTTATAATGGCGAGAGCTCGCTCAGCATCGCCATCCGCACTCTCGTCCGCCGTGGCGACGAGCTCGTCTATCAAGTGGGTGCCGGCATCGTCGCCGATTCTGATCCGGACAAAGAATACGAGGAAACCCTGCACAAAGCCGCCGGCATCCGCCTCGCCATCGAGCGCTGGCAATCAGGAACCTGCTCACAGTTTTCAAGCAATCGTTAGGTCCCACGCACCTTCCTCGACTTCGGAATACCAAACCCCAGGGTCCTTCCATTAGGGAAAGCACCACCGGGAGCAATCCAACAGACCGATACCCCGTATCCGGTGTCTTCAGGATTCCTGGATGCCGCGAAATCCCCACAATACCGACGATTCCCAAGGCTTCTCCGAAAGGTTCGAACTTTTCGCCTCCATCGACGACCCGCGCGACGGCGGCCACACCCTCCATCATTTCGGCGAGATCTTCTTCATCGCCTTTGTCGGCGTGCTCTGCGGCGTGCGCTCCTACGAACTCATGGAAGGGTTCGGCGAACCCCGCGAGAACTGGCTGCGCAAATGGCTCAAGCTGCCCAACGGCATCCCCTGCGCCAACACCTCCTCGCGCATCTTCCAAGCCATGGAAGGCGGCCAGATCGCCATCGACGGCAAGGGCACCCAACGCACCATCGCCGGCAAGATCGTCCAAAAAGGCGGCCATGATATCCTCAGCGTCAAAGGCAACCCCGGCCGCCTCCACGACGAGGTCCGCGACCAACTCACCTTCGCCCTGCGCCAACTCGACCCCGCCCGCCTCGATGCGCAGCGCTGGAGCTCCGCCCAAACCAAAGACAGCGGCCACGACCGCAGCGAAACCCGCCAAATCATGGCCTTTCACGACCTGAGCTGATGGATCCGACCATTCGCGCCGCATGACCCTAAACGCCCACAACCGCATGCCCTTCGAAGGCAAAGAGCACAAGAGCCTGCCCAAACGCGAACTCCGCGCCACCCATGACACCGAATACCTCGAACAACTCCTCTCCCCAATGTAGGGACCCTGCGATACTAGTGCCTCGTAAAATTCAGTTATTGGATAGAGTGATTTGAGTTTGATTCGTGCTTTCTCGTTGGAGAACTGCCAATGGATCGCTTTGGACTCTGCGTTCTTGTGGTCGAGATAGCCTTTCACCTCGTCGGTGAATTCCCTGACCGATCCGATCCTGCGATCCAGGCAGGTCCGGCCCAGAAGCTCGATCTCGATCTCGGCCATGTTCAACCAACTCCCGTATTTCGGCGTGTAATGCATCTGGAAGCGTTCGCAGAGTGACCGCGCTATCTCTGGCGGAAACGCTTCGTAAAGCGAGGCCTCCTTGTGGGTGTTGAGATTGTCCCTCACCAACACGATTTTCTTGGCTTCCGGCAACAGGG
This sequence comes from Akkermansiaceae bacterium, assembly GCA_043779985.1. GTDB lineage: Bacteria > Verrucomicrobiota > Verrucomicrobiia > Verrucomicrobiales > Akkermansiaceae > Luteolibacter. The sequence continues at coordinate 8,489 of JAYWDF010000893.1, forward strand.
CGTTAGCCAGATCGTCGAGATAGACGGCGAAATCCAGCGGCGTGCGGCGTCACCCACGAAGCCATCGCGTTTTCCCAAATGGGGCATGGCAATCATGAAGCCGCTCACGCTTCCTTCGCGGACGTATTCGTAGTCGTCGCGGGCCAGGTGACCGGGGATGGCGGCAACCGGCGCGCGTGTTTTCGATAGAAGCTGTTTCGCGAATTTATCCAGACAAACCAACGGGCAATCCTCCCGGGGCGGCCTCGAATAGATTTCCAACACGTCTTCCATCGCCGCTACGCAGGAGGCGTTTTGCTTGCGTGGGATGCACTAACGCTCCTGCCACCATGGTTTGAGTTCGCTTTTTTAAAAGCCGTTCCGACGGATTGGTGGGAGATGCTTTCGATGACTTCGATTTCAACGGGATGTTTTGCCAGCAGTTTCAGAGTCCATCTGGCATGGCCGGCCGGGGGCTCGGTGCAGGCAAGCTGGGTGATCCGGGCTTGGACCTCGCCGGTGATTTTGACCTCGCGTCCCGGAGTGGCGCGTGGCTTGCGGGTGAGGGCGGCAAGCGGTCCGACCTCGCAGCAACGCAGCCAGAGACGCTCGAAGATGCGAATGGAAATTCCGGTATGTGATTGGATGTCGGCGTCCTTCAGGGCAGGTCCGTGCGGTCATTCGTCGGAAAGCAACAAGGCGACCGCACGCATGATGCCGGAGG
>JAYWDF010000894.1:0-3219 GCA_043779985.1 Akkermansiaceae bacterium
CAGCGCGCCCGCCTTTTCGATGGGGATGGCAACGAGCTCTTCACCACCAAGGTTTCCACCGGTCGCAGTGGCTTCTCGACGCCGACCGGCGAATTCGTCATCACCGACAAGAACCGCGAATGGACCTCCACGCTCTACCACGCAAGCATGCCCTATTTCCAACGCCTCAGCTGCAGCGACTTCGGCCTTCACCAAGGAGTCGTCCCCGGCTACCCGGCCTCGCACGGCTGCATCCGGGTTCCAGCAGGAAACGCCGCCAAGCTCTTTGCCCTGACTCAGGCCGGTGACCGGGTGAGGATTATTCCCTAGTCGTGGGTGAGTATTCGGGGATCCGGAAATCGGCGAGTTGAAAACTAGAATTCTCCAACCCCTTCGTTCCTCGCCCCCGCAGCTCGCAAGTTCTGCCATTCTACCACCCCAGCAGCCGGCTGACTGCAGCGCGCAGGGCCGCTTCGAGCACGGCCGCTTCGCCATGGCTTAGGGGGATCGTGACCTTCCGCAGGGATTTATCTGCGGAGTCCTGGCGCGAAATACTGAGCAGGTACGGGGCGCGATCCGGGTCGTCTTGGTAAGTGAGGTCGCAGGCACTGTTCGCCTTTTCCGACTGATGGAACAGCTTGGCTTGCGGGAGGCGACCTTGCAATGCGGCGAGCACAGAGCCGATGTCCGAAAAACCCCATTTCATCGTGATCTTGTTTTCCCAATCGAACTGCTTTTCGCCCGACTGAGCCGCAGCATCGACAAAGAGCGACGCTTTCGCCGGGTTGAGCCCGAAGCGCACCACACCACCGCTGCCGCGGGAGTTCGGCTTATAAATCGCATAGTCGATGGAGCGCTCGGGGAGTGGGGGGGAATCGATAACGGTGTCATTCATGAGATTGCTTGGTTGGATTCGTTGACTACAAAACAGCATCCTGTGGCAGGTGGCAAGCAAAATGTGTTCAAGAGAACATTTTCAAATGAACAGCCAGCACGTGCTCAAGCGCCCATCCCCGGGATGATCCGGCGAAATGAAACTTGGCCAGCTCAACTCGCACGGTCATGGTCTCCCCCAGTGAACGCTCGTGTGCTGATTGATGGACCCTCGGAGCTCGTCTTCGACTATGCCATTCCGGCAGGGCTCGATGTGCGCCCGGGCTGCCGCGTCCGCATACCGCTGCGGCGGAAATCCGCCACCGGCACGGTGCTCTCGACGGGCGAGCTCGAGCAGGCGGACTTCGCACTGCGGGAGTTGGAATCTCTCATCGATCCCGAGCCACTCATCACCCCCGTCCTGCTCCGCACGGCCGACTGGATCGCTCACTATTACGGCTCCAGTATCGAGTCCGTGATCCGCTCGGTGCTGCCCGAGGGAGTCCGCTCGGAAGAGAACTCCGCGAAAACCCGTCGCGTCGCAGTGCTCGATACCGCGCCGGATCCCGCAGCGCTTGCGAAATTGGAAAAACGCGCACCCCGCCAGTTCACCATTCTCTCCCTGCTCGCCCGCGCGCCCGAGATGCGCCTACCCGTCGCCGACCTCGGCGATGGCAACGCCGCCGCGCTCAAATCGCTCGAAAAAGCAGGTCTCCTCCGCCTCGAAGCCGAGGAAGTCCGCCGGGATCCGGACGGCGACAACGTCGAGGAAATCCTTGAGTCGAAGCCGCTCCAGCTCAACCCAGGCCAAGCCGCCGCGCTCGACCTCGTGCTCGCAGCCGTCGCCCGTCCCGCCCAACACAAACCCATCCTACTGCTAGGCGTCACCGGCTCCGGGAAAACCGAAGTCTATCTCCAGGCCGCCCAGCGCGCACTCGACCTCGGGAAAACCGTGCTCGTCCTCGTCCCGGAAATTTCTCTAACGCCACAAACCGTCCGCCGTTTCAAGTCCCGCTTCGCCTCGATGCAGGATCAGGTGGCGGTTCTCCACTCGAACCTCTCCCAGGGCGAGCGCTTCGACGAGTGGCACCGCATCCGCAAGGGCACCGCCCGCATCGTCATCGGCGCGCGCTCGGCCGTGTTCGCCCCGCTGCCCAATCTCGGCCTGATCCTCGTCGATGAGGAACACGAGAACACCTACAAGCAGGAAAACGTCCCCCGCTACCATGGGCGCGACGTCGCCGTGCTGCGCGCCGCCTTCGAGCCCTGTGCCATCGTGTTAGGTTCCGCCACTCCTTCGTTAGAATCGTGGAACAACACGCTCACCGACAAGTACGACCTGCTCCGTCTAAACGAACGCGCCGATGGCGCCTCCATGCCGCTCGTCCGCGTGGTGGACATGCGCCTTGAGCAAACCAAGCACAAAGGCGCCCCCGCCATCTTGTCCGACAAGCTCCGCACCGCCCTCGAACAGCGCCTGGAAAAGGGCGAGCAATCCATCCTCTTCCTCAACCGCCGCGGCTTTGCCCGTTCCCTCCAATGCACCGCCTGCGGCCATGTCTGCCAGTGCCCGCATTGCGCCGTCGCCCTCACCTATCACCGCACCGACGAGCGCCTCGTCTGCCATGTCTGCGGCTATCAGTCGATCGTGCCGCGCAAGTGCCCCGAGTGCCGCGACCCCGGCATTTTGTTGCAAGGCTACGGCACCCAGAAGGTCGAGGAAATTATGGCCAAGGTGTTCCCCAAGGCCAAGTTCGCCCGCATCGACGCCGATGCCATGCGCCGGAAAAACGCTCTGCGCGATACGCTGTCCGCGTTCAAGGCCCACAAAATCGACATCCTGATAGGCACCCAGATGATTGCCAAGGGCCTGCATTTCCCCAACGTCACCCTCGTCGGCATCCTCAACGCCGACCTCGGCCTGCACGTCCCGGACTTCCGCGCCGGCGAGCGCACCTTCCAGCTCATCACCCAGGTCGCCGGCCGCGCCGGCCGCGGCGATCTCGCGGGCGAGGTCATCGTCCAGACCTTCACCCCGCACTCGCCGTCCATCCAGTACGCCCGCAAGCACGACTTCGACGGCTTCTCCGAGCAGGAAATGGAATTCCGCCGCGAGTATTCGTTCCCGCCCTACGCTCATTGCGCCGTGCTAACGTCCCGTTCTACCCACGAGCGCCGTGCCGAGTTCACCCTGCAAACCCTCCATCTCCGCCTCGCGGAAAATCTTCCTAACGGCATCACCCTTGGCGAAGTCCTGCCCTCGCCATTGATCCGCTCGCACGGCCAGTTCCGTTTCCAGATCACCCTGCGCTCCCACCGGGCGCGGCCACTCACCAATCACGTCCAAGCCATCCTCGCCAAGACCCC
>JAYWDF010000895.1:0-9183 GCA_043779985.1 Akkermansiaceae bacterium
CCCTGGAGAAAACGTTCGTAGCGAACTTGAGGGAATTCCGTGCGGATCATTTCCTCCGTGTTGTCCGTGGAACCATCGTCGAGCACGATAATCTCGACAGGCACCGTCTGATTGAGCGCGCTGAGAATGCATTCACGAAGGATACCCGCGCGATTTCTCGTTGGGATGGTGAGGCTGGCCGCAAAAGACATTGGGAACTATAGGAAGATCGAAAGCTTGAAGCGTATTGATAAATTTTGGCCGGATAACTGGTGCCCCTTCTATGGGCTTCCCTCCAACGAGCCCGCACAGGCTGCGCCGATACGTTCATTGTCTTCCGCGGAAATCAGCTCGGGAACGTAGGTGCTGCTGTAGCCTGGGCGGTAGCGATCCAGAATCGGGAGAAGTGCCGCATGGGTGACGCGCTGGGCCAGTCGCTTCATCGGCGGAGCAATTTGATGATGCAAATGGACCTGGGGCAGCTCCGTGCCGGGTTCCCAATAAAGCAATGGACCGGTATCGATGCCATTCTCACCGGCGAGCCCCTCCAGTTTGTCTTGCTGGGCACCCAGAGCAACGCCCGTCTTCGGATCGACCAATTCACCATGCCAGTCCGCCGTGTTCCAGTGGTCACCAGCGGCCGCTTTCCGCTGTTTCATCGCCGCGCGCAGGGCAAAGCGGCGGGTGAGTTGCATCGGGTCACGGTGCGGGTAATGCAGGACGGGAATCCTCTCGTAGGCGAGAAGGCCGGCATTGTAAGGCCAGTGAGTCGTGCTCGGCCATTGCATGGTCGGGCGGTAACGAAACATCCGCGGCTCGGAATATTGCGAGACCTTGTAGTAACGGCGGCGGTCCATGATCGAACGCTTGCGATCCCCGGCGATTTCGACCGCACCCGATTCATACTCGGCGGCCTCGTCCGTCGTAAGTCGGAAGAAATACCATTGCAGATGAACCATTCCTTCTTCGGGCCGCAGGCGTTCCTTGACGAACTGTGGCGGCGGCACGGGATAGAATTCGTCGGCATCGATTTTCAAAATCCAATCGCCCTTGGCGAAGCCGCTCCGCAATTCGTCGAACATGATGCAGCGCAGGCTGTCTTGGTAAACCGTCGGTTCGTATTTGAAAGGACGGATGCGTGAATCGCGAGCCGCGAATTCCTGCACGATGTCCCAAGTCTCGTCCGTGCTGCCGAGGTCGTAGATGTGGAGCACATCGATCCAGGTGAGGAGGTGGGTAAGGCTTTCTGCGATGATGTCTGCTTCATCGCGCAAGAGCATGAGTCCGTGGAAAAGCATGGATATTGATTCCAGAAGTTTTTAGTTAGGACCAATCTTCGGTTGGAGATGGTCGATGAGTTTTAAGCACAGGGCTAGCGCCGTAAGCGTGGGATTGGCGTAGCCACCTGTCGGGAACAGGGAACTTCCGGCAATGTAAAGATTGTCCGCCCCGTGCAGACGTGCGTTTTCATCAACAACCCCGGCCTTCGGATCGTTAGCCATGCGTGTAGCACCGATGTGGTGGTGGGCGCTAGGGTTCAAGCGAGGACTATTTAACAAACGAAGCTGCCCAAGATTCGATTTTTGAAATGCCTCGCCGAGAATTTCCGCAGCGCGATGAGCACTCTCTTGACTTTGTCTCCCCCATGACCAACTAGCAGCCGCAAGCGGACGTCCCAAGGCATCTCGTTTTTGTGAGAGGAGTATGCGGTTGGCCGGGTCCGGAGCTTGTTCCAAGTAAAACTCCGGCTCGAAAGTGCGGAAACGAGCGCCGTTTGTAGCAGCAGGCTGCCAGTAATGGGAACCCTCAAGGAAAGGATTGGCTTTTAGGCAACGTGAGTAACGGACTACATCGCCCATTCCGAATAAACTAGGTAGAGCGTACGGAAGGGACTCCAACAATTTCCTCTGGCGAATTCGAACGCGAAACTCACGCAGAGCTTCGACACCTTTGGAACGATAGCCAGCGATCTTGGGGTAAAGAACGACAGAAAGATTGAGCAACCGTTCCGTGCGGAGTGTTTCCTGGGACAACGTCAAGCGGCCCAGCAAGTTAGTTCTCCTGACCTTTCTAAGGTCATAAAAGCCCGACCGAACGAACAAATCAGGTTCGAGAGGCAGGAATTCAGTAAAAAAGTAGACCGGATGATCCATGTAATAGCGCCCGACCACATCGTGCTCGTTGCCCAAACCCTTCGCACATTGGTGAGTGGAGGCGAGCAGAAGGCGGGCGTTCTCGATGCCCCCGGCAGCGAGCACAAAACAACCCGACTGAAAATAAATACTCTGCTCGCTACTGAGCGCCACCCGAACTTGACGGACTTCCCGCGAACCCTCGTCCCCCATGAATTCTGATACCGGGGCGTTAACAACACAGGTTATTTCTTTGCTAGATTCCACAAAAGCCCGTAAGTCTTTCAACAAAGGATGAGGACCCGCAAGTTGATAGACTTCGGACTTCACTTTGGAATCATTGAACTTAAATGGAGGACTTTCCTGATCGGACCAATCCTCTGCCGCATACCCGAAAGGGCCAAGTCCACACAATTCATGTGCCCGCCGATAATATGGAACTAAAGTTTCTCGGGTAAAAGGCCATCCGCTATGGGGAACCCAATCGCGTTTCTCGAAATCAATCGCATCCAACGGAACATGCTTGGCCCCCATTTCTCCATCGATACGAGTATTCCATATGTTGACCGTTCCGCCCAACTGCGAGTGACGTGACGAACTGAGATCGTGGTATTCGCCGGTCTGATCCTCACCTTGCAGCAGCTTTTGCGCACTCTCGCGGGCTTCCATTCCGCCTCCTTCCAAAATGAAGATGTTGCGGCCCGGTCTGGTCAATTGTTTGGCCAGCAGTAAACCCAAAGGCCCTCCCCCGACGATACAAAGATCGCTTGGCGTGATCGAATCGGGTGAAAACTGACGGGCATCAACGATCATGGAATTGGAGTTGCAGCCACCTGCTTGAACATCTTTGCATAGCTTTGGCGCAATGAAGCCCAGCCAAAACGGGTCTGAACCATTCGGTGACGCCGAACTTGGTCCTCCCTACGAAGCGGGCAGCGTGCTGTTTGGCGGTATAACTCACCCAAGCTACCCGGCTGGTCAAAGTCTCCGTAGCTCCCCTCCTCGCCCAAGACATAGCGCATAACGGGGTGGTCATGGACCAGACATGGCAATCCGTAACCCAGGGCCTCGAGAAAGACGCGGCCAAAACCTTCAAATAACGACGCTAGCGCAAATACATCGGCAGCTTGGTAATACTCCGCCACTTGATCATATGGAACAGACACAGCGGTAAAACCGTTTTCACCCAAGAGTTCACGCGCTAGAGCTAGAATTGGAATAGACGTTTCATCTTTGCGTCCGACCATCGCAAGGTGAGGACGCTCGGAGCCAAGGGCCGCAACCTCACGGATCACGTAATCCATGCGCTTGTGGGTGGCACTGATCCAGCCAACGCTGACTAACACGGATTGGTCCAGCGGCAGCCCCAGCTTCGTCCGCAAATTCCGCTTTGATTCTGCGGTGATAAAAAGCTCGTCTTCACGCAAGTTGATTCCGTATGGCACCAGAATATGTTTTGCCGCAGGTTCTCCTGCGGCAAGTGCCATGTCCTGATAGAGCGGCGCAACTTGATGCACAAAATCGGTCCGTGAAAAAGGCGGATGACAAGGGCCACCATTTGAAAAGAGAAGTTTGTAATCGACGCCCAGCCAATCCCTCCAACGGTGCAAGAGAAATCCATGATTCGAGTCACTGTAAAAAATGATATCGGGTTTCCACTTGCGAACAAACCGGGCGAAAAAAGGAAAAGCGGAAATCTGCTCGATGATATATCCATTCCGTCGCAACAACATCCCTATCCATTTGGCGGGAGGATGATTCCGCAGCAAACAAGGAATCGCGATCTCTCCAAGACCGGCCACTCCTGGTCCTCGGCACAAAGCCAACTCAATGCCCTCGATACCTTGAAGACCTCGGAAACATTCATGGAAAAACGTTTCTATGCCCCCTCGCTGATCTTCAATGCCTGTGCAGAGCAAAGCTACTCGCAATGGACGATCTGCATTGTCTAAGATTGGTACCATGAGGGTAATTAGGCTCGCCCCTCGCTGGCAGGTTTCGCCAAACGATGTCCCAATTTCATGAAAGGCCGCTCGATGAAATAGTAGCTGACTATCGCGCAGACAAAAACCGCTAGGATATTCCAGGGCCAATCTTGCAAGCCTCCAACAAACGAGGAAGACCGAACATGGTCGGGCACGACAAACAACTGCTGCCAGAGATAGATACTGTAGGAAATGCGCCCGATCCAACGCAAGGGATGCCACTCCAAAACTGCTGCCATGCGGGTGGCCGGCGACAGAATGGTGGTCAAAAAGAGCAGAGGTATAAGAAATACAAACAGCAGTCGAACCGGGTGGCGGAGGATTAATATATGGTCCCACGCGTACAAACAGAATGCCAATGCCGCTACCAACAATAGGCTTATCACGGGGGTGGCAAATCTGCGGCAGAAATCCAGGACGGCTTTTCTTTCCAAGAGACACGCGAACATGGCCCCGACCAGAAGCCCGTCCACCGTCGTATCGGTGCGCCAACCGCTGATCCCGAAATGAGAAGGAACAATGGAATACCGAATATCGATGACGCGCCAGACCGTGATGATCGTTACCAGGATCAGACAAGCCATGGGTGCACGGCGCGCGCCCAGATAGACCAGCAACGCCGGCCAGATGAGATAGAAGTGTTCCTCAATAGAAAGAGACCAGGTGTGCGCCAGATGCCAGCTTGGCTCCGGCCCGTAGTTTGATCCGAACAACAACGCCCGCCACCAGTCGAAGCCGGATATCGGGATGATCTTTGCCCAATTGCAAAGGGCCAGCGCGACCAACAACAGAATAACCGGAGGAAAAATCCGACAGGAGCGACGAATGTAAAACTCCTTCAACCGGACTTGCCCTCGCACTTCCTTTTCCTCCAGGAGGCGGCTGGTAATCAGAATACCACTGATTCCGAAAAACAGGCTCACTCCGATCCATCCGAAGCCGATGAATGGAAGCAACCAATCAACCGCCGGACCGTAGGCTCGAATGAGAGATTCCTTTGCATGGTAGAGAACGACCCACAGCACTGCTATCGCCCTCCACCCATCCAGCGTCGGGAGGTAGCCCCGCAATTTGGCCGCATTATTTGGGGGAGATGACAGAATCAAACCGATGGAATTCTCATCTAGGCGGGTTGAGGGTTCGGGGCGGAGTGCCTTTTCAGCAACTGTTTGATGCGGCCGACACATTCGTGCCAAGCTGCGGGTTGCAACCAACGGCAAAGTGGCAGCCAAAGCACACCGGAAAATATAGAGATCGCCGCCACATGAATCCATTGCCAACCGCGGCCAGGATGGTCGGGCAACAGACGATCCAACAGCAGGGCAGCTCCGCAGGCAACAACTCCGATCACCAGTGGCCCGACGTGTCCCTGAACTATGTCTTTCCAGAGGCCGCCTCCCGGACGGATCGCGATGTAGGTAATGGCCGGGCCAAACAACAGGGTGAAAATCGCCGTGGCCCAGCTAACGGCGAGCGCTCCTCCCAGCATGGCTCCCACCGCCACCAACGCGATGAAACCAGCGGCGCGGAAAACATTGAACCAGAGCATTTCCTTGAAGCGCCCCTGGGCGGTGATCAGATTGATGCTGAGGGCGAAGGAAATGCTGAACGTCATCCCCGCGCTGAGAACTTGCATGGAAGGGATGGCGGCAACCCATTTCTCCCCGTAAAGAGCGCGGATCAGCGGATCGGCCACGGCGGCTAACAGGAGGCAGAGAAACATGCCCACCAGATTCACCAGGTGGGTGACGCGCAGGAAGACTTGGGTCTGGCGATGCACATTATCCTGTAAATTACTCAGTGTCGGTAGCAGCACCGAATACAGATTATTGGTCAGCAGGCTAGTCACCTGATTGCACAGATTGTAGGCAAAGAAGAAGATGCCTACGACGGCGGCTCCATGGAAAAGACCGAGGACGATATTCGCGCCCTGCATGTTGAAGGCGTAGAGCAATGCGGCCCCGAGCAAGAGTGTGGAGGAGCCGATCATTTCCCGCCATATCGGCCAGGAAAAGCCTACTGTTGGCCGGAAACCACTGAGTTTTAGCTGGATCAGAAGGGAAGTCGTCTGCACGAGGGGAATTGGCAGGACGATGCTGTAGGCCTTCCAACCGGACATCGCAAAAACCACCGTTAGCAATCCCGTGGCAACCCCCTCAAACAGACTGACCAGCGACAACGCGCGGAAGCGAAGGTCAGTTTGCAATTTGGCTCCCGGTACGCTCTGGAGCGCCAACAGCAACTGACCAAATGCCAAAATTGAAACAATGCCCAGCAACTCGGGCTGCTTGTAAATATGCGCGGCGAGGGGAGCCGCTGCCAGCGTGAGAAAGGTTACGGTGATCCCAATGACGAGCGACAACCAGAATGCGGAGTTAGCATATTCCGCAAACCGGGGAGCCCGTTGCACGAGAATTTCCCGCAAGCCATTCCGCTGGATCACCGCAGTAAATGCCGTAACGGAGTATGCGAGCGCGACCAGGCCGAAATCCGCTGGCAACAAAATCCACGCCAGCACCAACTGGCAGCCGAGGGTGACCGCCTTGATTCCGAAAGAGGACAACAGCATCCAGGCAAAACCTTGGAAAGTTTTGTTTCCCAGATTGGTCGCTGGAGTCTGTTTGATCGATGGCAAACCGGACATGGCTGCAAAGGTGAACGCATTGGGTGCCGCCTCATTCCCATTTCGGGGAAGTTCTCAAAGCACCACGGAGTCCAGCCATTTTCCCTCCTGACGATGCCACTCGGTGAGACGGGAGCCCTCAGCGGGTGGCGTCGAAGGAGTCCAGTCCATCAGCTTCGCGGCCGTGGAAACTTCGGCAGATGTGTCGAGCATGCCAGCACTTTGGAAGGGCTGGTAGTCAATGATCGCCTCGCGTCGTGCCGGCTTGTAGCGGCGCTCTGCGAGCGTCGGTGCGAATGTGGGGTGAAAGGTGATGCAGCTTTCCTGAGCTTCCCTTTCCCGGTTCATTGGCAAGTGGACGAGGCGTCCACTCTCCTTATTGGAACTTGAGATCCTTGAGCATGGTTTCCTCGAATGCCTGCCAGGCAGCTTCGCCATTGGCAGCTCCGCGAACGGCACCTTGGACGACGCGGGCATGGGAGGGCCGGGAACGCGAGAACGCGCATTTCAACCGGATCGTGCGAAGGGGATCGAATTCGGTCCCACGAATCTGCTGCCGGGCCTCGGTCACATCCATTCCTCCCACCCAAACGGCACGGAAGGCATGAACCAACGAAGCGGAAGCGCCCCCTCCCCCGCGCACCGAGGGTTCACGGAAGACCGTATGGTCAAACATCAAAGTTTCTCCTCCTATCGGATAGGAAATCGGTTTTTCCTTGGAAACCAGCGTCATTCCGATCGAGCCCATGCAGGCTTCGGGCATGTGGCGGAAGGCTTCGAGGACGCTGCCGGTGTCGGTGTCGTTCCACTCGAAAAAGGCGAGGTGGAGACCGAGGGTGTCGTCGAGCTGCGTGTGAAAGACCTGACCGGTTGAGCAACGCAACATGGGCGCGGCTTGCTGATAGACTTCAGGCAGCGGGGTGGTGATGGAAGATGTTGATGGTTGAGAGTCGAGAGTTGAAAGGAAAGAAGGGGGAGAAGATTGCGGATCGAGGATAGTGGATTGGGGATGATGACGAGAAGAGGATTCTTTGTCTCCAGTCTCCGATCTCTGATCTCCGGCCTCTGACTTCTGACCCGCGGGCGAGACGCCCGCGCTCCTTGAGGGCTGATAGACAAGCACCGGCTGGCCACGGCCTGCGGGTGCGGGGTGCATCCACCAGTAGGCGGTTGCTTCCACCGCGCCGAGGGCGAGGACGATGCCGATGAGCGTTGCGACAGGACTGGACATGAGAAAACTGAGACGCTGACCTTGGCGCAAGCGGCTACACGGTTGCGCCGATTTTTGCGGGCTGCTCGTAGCCCATGGGGTTGATGGATTGCCAGTTCCAGCTATCGGCGCACATTTCGTCGAGGGTGCGGGTGGCTTTCCAGCCGAGGAGGGTTTCGGCTTGCTGGGGGTTGGCATAGCACTCGGCGACGTCGCCAGGGCGGCGGTCTTGAAAGACACAGGGAATGGGGTGACCGACGATTTTTTCAAAGGATTTTACGATGTCCAGAACCGAGTAGCCGACGCCGGTGCCGAGGTTGATGGGGACTGCGCCTTGCAGATCATCGAGCCGTTGGACGGCGGCGACGTGGCCTGCGGCGAGATCGCTCACATGCAGGTAGTCCCTCACGCCGGTGCCGTCGGGGGTGGCGTAGTCGTTGCCGAAAACTCTTAGCTCCGGAAGCCTGCCGACGATGAACTGGGTGACGCAGGGAAACAGGTTGTTCGGTCTGCCATTTGGAGATTCGCCGATCCGCGACGAGGGGTGGGCACCCACTGGATTGAAATACCGCAGTAGGGCGATTTTCCACTTGGAGTCGGAGGCGGCTAGATCGCGGAGAATTTCCTCAATGTAGAGTTTGGTGCGGCCGTAGGGATTGGTGGCTGATAGCGGATGATCTTCGGCGATGGGCAGGGCGACGGGCGCACCATAGACGGTGGCGGACGAGGAGAAGACCAGCTTGAAACAACCGTGGCGCTTCATGACTTCTAGCAGCGTGAAGGTCGAGCCGAGGTTGTTGGTGTAATAGTCGAGCGGAATTTCGTTAGACTCGCCGACTGCTTTGTAGCCGGCGAAGTGGATCACTGAGGCGATCGGATATTGCTGGAAGATGGCGTCGAGGGCATCCGCGTCCCTGACATCTGCTTCGATGAACGGAATTTCCGGATCATTTGCTAGCTCGCGGATGCGGGAAATGGCTTCGGGGTTGCTGTTGGAAAGGTTGTCGATGATGACAGGCCGGAAGCCCGCTTCGCGCAAGGCAATGACCGTATGACTGCCGATGTAGCCGGCACCGCCGGTGATGAGGATGGTTTCCATTTTTAAATAGAGAGTGCTGAGTGGCGCTGCTCGGGAAGGCTCAACCTAACAACGACTGACGCGCGGGGTGCATGAGACCAAACGAACGATGCAGGCCTCGGACAAAAATACTCGCCTCAATTACGTCCGGGGACGCTGCCGCCCTTGGTTGAATT